>DASVUA010000702.1:0-2611 GCA_036387295.1 Thermoanaerobaculia bacterium
CACCGCCGCCGTGGCCGGCGCGACCGGCGAGTTGAACGAAGTCTCCGTCGCCGTCACGGCCGACTTTACGCCGCCGGCGTTACTCGTCACCGCGAACGGTCTCGCCCTGGCGGAGGGCGCACGCTTCGCGGTTGGGCCGCGCATCGCGCTCGAAGCGACGGACAACGTTCCGGCCGGTCTCGTCACCCGCCTCACGGTCGACGGCGCTGCCGTTACCGGCGAGCTGCCGCTCCTCGGCGAAGGGGGGCATGCGCTGACCGCGATCGCCCGCGACGCGGCCGGAAACGAGACGCGCGTCGATCGCACGTTCTTCGTCGGCACCGCCGCGAGCGGCGGCGGTTGCGCCCTCACGAACTTCGATCCCGTCGACGGTGCGGCAGTCTTCACCAGCAGCGTGCGCATCGCCGGACGCAGCGGCGGCGCGGCCGCCGTGCTCATCGACGGCAAGTCGGCGCAGGTTGCCGACGGCTCGTTCTGCGGCGAGGCGACGCTCGTCCCCGGCCGCAATGAGGTCACGATCCGCTGCGCCGACGCGAGCGGCAACCCGACCGCCGACGCACCGGTCACGCTCGTCCTCTGGCGCGACATCGAGCCGACAGTCACCATCACCTCGCCCGTCGCGTCGAGCGACGTAACGACGGACAGCATCACCGTCAGCGGCACCGTCAGCGAAGGGGTGGTCTCGGGTGAGGTGAACGGCCTTCCGATGACCATCAGCGGCAACACGTTCTCCGTCGCGCAGGTCGTGCTCACGTCCGGACTCAACGTCGTCACCGCACGCGTCAAGAGCGGCTCCGGGCGCGTCGCCGTCGCCACCACGCGCGTCATCTCGCGCACCGCTTCGCCGCAGCTCGCCATCACTTCGCCACTCGCGGGAGCCGAAACCGGCGCGAGCTCGCTCGACGTCAGCGGCACCTACGTCAACGTCGATCCTTCCACCATTCGCGTCGGCGGCACGAGCGCAGCGACGAACCAGCTCACCGACACCTCCGGCACCTTCACCGCCACCGTCTCGCTCGCACCCGGCGCGCGCACGACCATCGCCGCCACCGCGCGCAATCACGCCGGCACGCAGGCGTCGGACAGCGCCGAGGTGCAGAACGTCGTCGGCAATCCCGCGATCGCCATCACCGCACCGGCCGACAACGCGTACGTCACCGCCTCGCCGCTGCGCGTGAGCGGCACGATCGCCGCCGACGCCGGCTCGCTCGTGCAGGTCAACGGCGTTCCCGCAACCGTCACCGGCAACACATTCGTGGCCGACGTCGAGATCAACAGCGGCTCCACGCCCGTCGTCGCCCGCGTCACCACACCCGGCGGCGCGGCCGCCGCCGACAACATCCGCGTCGTTCGTCCCGCCGCCGCGCTCGCGGTGCGCGACACGTTCCCTGCCGCCGATGCGACGAACGTCGATCGCGGCGCCGCTCTCATCCTCCTCTTCAACAACGTGCTCGATGCGACGACTGCCGCGAATGCGGTGCGCCTCACCGACAGCGCCAACGCGGTCGTCGCGGGCGAGGTCTTCGTCGATCGCGATGCGCTCACCTTTGCTCCCGCCGCGGCGCTGAAGGCAGGCGAGGCGTACACACTCGCCACCGCCACGTCGCTCCGCGATGCCTCGGGCGTCGCGCTGGCCGCTGCCCACACGCTTCGTTTCACCACCGCCGAAACGGCGCCGGCCGCGGCGCCGGTCGTCGACGAGCTCGTGACCGCCGGCTGCCTCTCCAGCGTCGTGCTCACCGGCCGCGCCGCGCCGGCGGCGCGCGTGCGGTTCGAGGCGGATGGCATCACGCTCAACACGACCGCGGCCGACAGCGGCGCGTTCAAGTTCACCTTCAGCTTCTCCGGACAGGCGGGCTTCCACCTTGCCCGCGTGCGACAGGTGGGGACGGACGGCAGTCTCTCCGCCGACCGTGCGATTTGTTTCCGCATCGACTGCGAGCTGCCGCGCGTCATCGGCGCGGCGCTCGATCGCAGCGCGCGCAAGCTGACGGTCGATTTCTCCCGCCCCATGAATCCCTCGACGCTCGTTGCGGCGCCGGGCGGAACGATTCTGGTCGTGCCGCAGGGCGGCGTCGCGCTGAACGCGGCCGTGAGTGTCACGGGCGAGACCGCCACGCTCACGTTCGCCGAAGAGCTGCCGGCCGTGACGGTCAACCTCACCGTTACCAAAGCCGTCGAAGATGCGGCCGGCGCGTCGCCCGCGGCCGATTACACGCAACGCTTCATGCTCGACGATTCGCAGGTCGAGCTCGGGAAAGGCTACGTGACCGGCGCGGTGTACGACGCGACCACCGGCCGCCCGCTCGCGAATGCCGCCGTGACGATCGAAGGCGTGACCCTCGCCACGAACGATCGCGGCCGCTATTCGCGTCCTCTCGGTGAAGGGGCGTACACGATCGAAGCGCGCGCCGACGGCTACACCGCCGCCTGGCGTCAGGTCGTCGTGCCGGCCGGCGCGGGCGTGGTGCCGATCGACATCCGTCTGGCGCGGCGCGGCCCGGCGCAGACGACGAACGGCAGCTCGCTCACGTTCACGCACGGCGGCGACACCGCCGTCACGCGCGTCGTCGAGCTCACGCTCGCCGCGGCGTCGCTCCCGCCGTCGCAT
>DASVUA010000703.1:0-2882 GCA_036387295.1 Thermoanaerobaculia bacterium
TTGATCGGAATGTTCGTCAATACGCTCGCGCTGCGCAGCCAGGTCGAGACCGACGACACGTTCGCGACATTCCTTTCGGCGGTCAGGAACACCTGCCTCGAGGCGTACGAACACCAGGACGCGCCGTTCGAAAAAATCGTCGAACGGCTGCACGTCCAGCGCAACATGGCCGTCAGTCCACTGTTCCAGGTGATGGTGACGTTGCAGAACGTCGAGCTCGGGATGCGCGATGCGCGCATGCAGCGATACCCGCTGCAAAGCGGCCTCAGTAAATTCGACCTCACTGTGGCCTTTGCCGAAAACGAGGACGGCCTCTCCGGTTCGATCGAATACAGCACGGCGTTGTACAAGCCTGAAACGATCGCGCGGATGATCGAGCATTTCGTCGCCTTGTGCGCGGCGATCGCCGACGCGCCGAATACCCGCATTCGTGAGCTGCAGTACCTCGGCGAGAGCGAAACGCGCGCGCTACTGATCGATTTCAACGACACAAAGGCCGAATATCCGGACGGACTCTGCCTCCATCAGCTGTTCGAAGCGCAGGCGGCACAACGCGGCGACCAGACCGCCGTCGTCTTCCAGGACCAGCGCCTCACCTACGGCGAGCTGCTCGATAAGAGCCGCGCGGTTGCACTCTACCTTCAGGCGGAAGGGGTCGGACCTGACACGCTGGTCGGCGTCTGCATGGAACGCTCGCTCGACATGCTGGTGGCAATGCTCGGCATTCTCCAGGCAGGCGGCGCGTACGTGCCGCTCGATCCGGCCTATCCCGACGATCGTATTGCGTACATGCTGCGCGACAGCGGCGCGGGCGTCGTCCTGACGCAGCAATCGCTCGATGAAAAACTGCGCGCACTGGTATCGCTCGAGACGAATTTGATCGCGCTCGACGCACAGTGGCCGCGAATCGAGCAACGCGTCGCGGAACTGAAGGGGGCGGGCATCGAATTGCGGCGTGACGTGACGCCGAACCATCTCGCGTATCTCATCTACACCTCCGGTTCCACCGGCCAGCCGAAAGGGGTGGCGATCGAGCACCACAGCCCGGTGACACTGGTGCATTGGGCGCGCGAGGTCTACAGCGACGAAGAACTGGCGGGCGTGCTCGCCGCCACGTCGATCTGCTTCGATCTGTCGGTTTACGAGATCTTCCTCACGCTCGCAGCCGGCGGCACGATCGTCCTCGTCCCGAATGCGCTCGCGCTGGCCGAACTGTCCAGCGACGTCCCGGTGACGCTCGTCAATACCGTCCCCTCCGCAATGGAAGAGCTGGTGCGGATGAACGCGGTGCCGGAGTCGGTCCAGACCATCAATCTCGCGGGCGAGCCGCTGTCCGCGCGATTGGTGGACAGGATTTACGAGACGACGCCGGTGCAGAAGGTCTTCGATCTCTACGGACCTTCTGAAGACACGACCTATTCGACCTACGTCCTGCGGACGAAAAACGGGCCGCAGACCATCGGCCGCCCGATCGCCAATACGCAGGTCTACATCCTCGATCCCCATCAGCAATTGCAGCCGATCGGAGTCCCCGGCGAGCTGCACATTGCAGGCGATGGCCTGGCGCGGGGTTATCTGAACCGTCCGGAACTGACGCAAGAGAAATTTGTCCCGAATCCATTCCAGCCCGGCACCCGCATGTACAAGACCGGCGATCTCGCCCGCTGGCGGGATGACGGCACGCTGCAATACCTCGGCAGACGCGACACGCAGGTCAAGGTGCGCGGGTTCCGCATCGAAATGGGCGAGATCGAAGCGCGCCTCAATGAACACCCGGCCATTCAGGATGCCGTCGTCATTGCCCGCGGCGAAGGTGCGAACAAACAACTGGTGGCGTTCTATCGCGCCGCCGCGAACGCGCCCGCGCAGGAAGACCTGCGCCTGCATCTGCTGCAGACATTGCCCGAATACATGGTTCCGTCGGCATTCGTCGAGCTCGAGGCCATTCCGCTGAATCCGAACGGCAAGGTCGATCGCCGCGCGCTGGCGCGCATGGATGTGTCGCTCGCCTCCGCGCGCGAGTACGTCGCGCCGCGCAATGAGGCGGAAACGCGGCTGGTCGCGATCTGGGCCGAGGTACTGAACCGCGCGCCGGAAAGCATCGGCATTCACGACAATTTCTTCGAGCTCGGCGGACATTCGCTTTTGGCCACACGCCTGGTGTCGAAAATCCGCGGTGACTTCAATGTCGACCTGCCGCTGAAGGCATTGTTCGAGGACGGCACGGTGGCGCAGCTGGCGCAGTCGGTCGCGCGGGCAGAAAAGAACGAGATTCCGGCGATCGTGCCGGTCGATCGTTCACTCCTCGAACGCATCCCGCTCAGCTTTGCGCAGGAGCGGCTCTGGTTCCTGCATCAGCTCGACCCGCACAGCGCCGGCTACAACATCCCGGGCGCGATCCGGATCGTGGGCGGGCTGGATGCCGCTCAACTCGAACAGGCATTCAATCTCATCATCGCCGGCCACGAAAACCTGCGCACGGTCTTCCCGAGCGTCGACGGACAGCCGCGGCAACGAATTCTCGATCGGCTCGACTTCAAGCTCCGGCGGATCGACCTCAGCGGAGAGGATGCGGAAACGCGCAACCGCAACGCGGAACAGATCTGCCGCGCCGACGCCACGACCGCGTTCGATCTCGTCAATGGCCCGCTGGTGCGCGGCCTCGTGATCGAGCTCGCGACCGACGAGCACATCCTGATGCTGAACATGCATCACATCATCAGCGATGGCTGGTCCCTCGGCGTCCTGACGCGCGAGCTCGCCCTCGTGCTCGACGCGCTCCAGCACGGCCGCGAGGCAACGCTCGTCCCGCTTCCCATTCAATACGCCGATTACAGCGTCTGGCAGCGCCGCTGGCTGGAAGAGGGAGGAATCCTCGAACG
>DASVUA010000704.1:0-5048 GCA_036387295.1 Thermoanaerobaculia bacterium
TGGCAGTTCGACGATGGGCGTGGTGCGGCGAGGATTCGGCGTGCCGGTGAAAAAGTCGGCGCCGTTGACGTTCGTGTCGCTGAAGCCGCCGTTCTTGCGGAAGAGCGCGAGCGCGTTGCTGGGGGTCGGCGCATTCGTCGCCCCTTCGCGGCAGTTCGCCGTCGTGCCGTAGCCGACCATGTCGACGAGGTTTGGATCGCTGAGCGTGCAGCCGGTGAGCGGATCGCCGGTGCGCGAGAGCGCGACCTTGCCGTTCGTCCCGCTGAGATTCAGGTCGCCGCTGACGTTCGCGGCGGGGAGCACCGAGCCGGCCGTGCCGTTGGTGGCGAGGCGGATCAGGTAGTACTCGCCCGGCGCGATCGTGCCGCCGAGGGGCTGGACCTGCCAGGTGGAACCGGTGGCGGAGCCGTATTGAATGGTCCAGCCGGAGAGATCGTGCGCAACGGTGCTTGCGTTGTAGAGCTCGACGAAATCGTTCTGGTAGGTCGCGCCGCTGTTGCCACCGCCGCCGTACACCTGGCTGATCACGACGTGATCGAGCGGCGGAGGCGGCGCGGCGTTGACGGTGATCGTCACGTTGCGCGTGACCGGCGCGTTGCTGTTGTCCGAAAGCGTGGCGGTGAAGCTTGCGGTGCCGCTGAAACCGCCCTGCAGCGTGACGCTGTACGTCACGTTCGCGGTGCCCTGACCGGAGGAGACGCTGACGGCCGAAATGCCCGCGCCGGCGGTCGCCGACCAGTTGTAGATCGCGTTGTCATCGGAGCCGGAGACGCTGACGTTGAACGCCGGCGCATCCTGCTCGACCGTTTTCACCGGATTCGCAAACGCGGCGATGACCGGCGCGTCGTTGATGGTGGCCGGAGTGACCGCGATGTTGACGACGCGGGTGACGGCGGCGTTGACGTTGTCGGAGAGTGAAACGGTGAAGGTTGCGGTGCCGCTGAATCCGCCCTGGAGTGCGACGGTGTACGTGGCGTTGGCGGTCCCCTGCCCTGCCGTGACGCTGACGCTCTCGACGCCGTTGCCTGCGGCCGCGCTCCAGGCGTAGACCGCATTGTCGTCGGTGCCGCTCACGCTGACCGTGAAGGCGGCGGCGTCCTGATTGACGGTCGCGATCGGATTGGCGGTGGCGTTGATCGCCGGCGGCTGATTCGTGCCGGCGTCGCAGACGTTCGCGTTCGCGCCGCTGGTGCGCGGCACGAGGCCGGTGGCGGTGGTCGCGACGAGAAAGTCGGCGTTGTTGTTGTCGGTGTCGGTGCAGCCGGTGTTCTTGCGAATCGCACCCTGCGCGGACGTGAGGCCGGCGCCGTTGTTGACCGGTGCGGTCTCGGCGTTGTTCGAGGCGCCGTACGAAACAACGTCGACGATGCGCGGGTCGGTGGACGAGCAGGTGCTGCCGGTCGCGCCGCAGGCGAGGGTGGAGTTGATGCGCGCCAGCGCGACCTTGCCGCTGCCGGCCGCCATGCTGAGTCCGGCGCTGGTGAGATCGGCCGTGAACGTCGCCCCTGCCGTTCCGGCGGTGCCGAGCTTCACGAGCAGGTATTTACCGCCCGCGATCTTCGTTCCCTGCGCGAACACGTAGAGGTTCGCGGTGGTCGATGCGAAGTTGCCGCTCGACGAGCCGTACTGCAACGACCAGCCGCCGATCTCGACCTCGGACGCGGTCATGTTGTGCAGCTCGACGTAATCGTTCGTATACGCCGGAGCGCCCGAGCTCGAGCCGCCTCCGCCGTACACCTGGCTGATCACGACATTCGGCGAGGCCGCAAAGGCCGCCGGAGCGAAAGAAGCAAGACAGAGCAGTAGCACGACTGAGGCACGGCGGACGTTCATCGGGTGTTGGGCTCCTCGAAGGTTGTCGGTACGCGGGGGTGGACGTACCAGAAGCGGCAAGGAGCCTTTCGAATTCCGGACGGAGGGAAGTCACGAGAGGACGCCGGGTGGGAGGACGCGGCGCGTGTTTCAACGCGCCGCGTCGGCGATCCGCTCGTTACTGCTGCGCGGCGAGGAAAAGGAAGCTGTGGTCGCTGGTCTGGTTCGGGATGGAGGTCGTGGCGTTCAGGTGACAGGCAAAGCAGCCGGTCGCTTTCGAGGTCGGGTTGACGAGATCCTGAACGAACGTTTCCATGGTGATGTTCGCCACGTACGGCGGTGTGCCGGTGGCAATCGTGCCGGTGCCCCATTGCGTGCTGAGCAGGCGGTAGTTCGCGAACACCGATCCGCCGAGGAGCTTCTGGTAGTAGGCGTTGAGCTCGTCGGCGTCCTCGGTCGGGAACTGCTTGGTCCGCTTCACCTGCACCGGGGTGTTGTGCGGCGTGCCGTCGGGATTCAGCTCGATGTACGGCGTCTTCGCGGTCTGCGTATTCGGCTTGGTCGGGCTCGACGGATTCGAGAAAACCTTGTCGTTGTCGACATGCTCGAACGTCGACCAGAAGAGGCCCGCTTGCGACGGCGTTTTGTGGATGATGTGCAGGCCGACGAGACCCATCGTCACCGGGTTTTTGCCGGGGCTGGGGCTGCCTTTCACGTCGTTGTACACGGTGGCGGTGGTGGTGAAGTAGCGGCCGCCCTGCACTTCCGCATCCGACAGCACTTTCCACGCGGCCTTCACTTCGATCGCGCCGATGTTGCCGTATTGCGTGCTGTCGTCCACGCCGTTCGGCAGCTTGATCGGAGTCTTTGCATTCGCCCACTGCTGGAGGACGGTCTTCTTCCAGATGTTGTTCTTCGTGATGTAGTTGTACTCGTCCTGGTTCATCAGCTTTTCGTAGCGGAGCCAGCGGCCCTGCTGATCGGTGAGCACGCCGCCGGCAGCCTGCTTGACGTCATCCGGCTCGGCGATGGCGGCGAACGCGCCGCCGAGGGCGTGGAAGTTCTGCTCGGCTTTGGCGATGTCGTCGAAGGCACGGACGCCGCCGGCGTTCAGCGCGTTGCCGCTGCACCAGGCGGAGGGCTGCCCGGTGGCGACGAAGACGCGATCGGACGACATGTAGGTCTGCCAGACCACGACCGTGCCGTCGTTGCTCTTCACGTTCGCGATCGAGTTGCTGTTCGGCGCGCAGGTGGCTTTGTCGGCCGGCCAGTTCAAGGCGATGAACTGGTTCCAGGCGAACGTGTCCACGGCGTCCTGATTCCCTTCGAACTTCTGGCAGGCGTCCTGTGGAACGGCAGGCGCGGTGGCAGGGAGCGCGGTGGGGCAGAGCGAGTTGGGACACGAGCCCTGCGTGCACGCCTGCGGGAGAGTGGCCTGCTGCCCGGTGGAGGTCGAAGCGGTGGTGGAGGCCGTGTTGGAGGCGGTGTCGGACGGCGGCGCCGAGGCGGTTTCGGACTGCTGCTTACAACCGAGGGCAAGGACGAGGGCGAACGAAACGACGAATCGTGTTCGGACCATGACAGGAGGTCTCCTTCCTCAAAATGTGTGTGGAATTGCTGACGGACTCTGCGGCGATGGAGTGTACCGCATTCCTTATGGCCGTCAATGTGGCGATCTGTTTTGATGGCGGCGCTGCACGGCGCGGAGCTCGTCGAGGCTGGCTACGTTATTCATGATCTCCGGGAACACTTCTGCTAGTGTGACCTCTCCCCGATGAGAGTCGCCTTCATCAAGCCGCCGGTGGGCGGCATCCTCGGGCTCGAGATGCTCACCTTCGTCGAGCCGCTCGGCCCGATCTGTGTGGCGGCGTGCCTCGAGCAGGACCGGCACGTCTGCAAAGTGCTCGACCTCCGGATCGACGGCGAGGCCAAAGGGCTGGCCGACTGCAAAACGTTCGATCCCGACGTGGTTGGACTGCAGTGCAACTTCACCACCGAGCGCAACCGCACGATCCGACTCGCGCAGCGCATCAAGCGGGAGATGCCGCGCGCGTTCGTCGTGATCGGCGGACACGACGCCTCGCGCGATCCCGACTGGTTCCTCAATGACGCGATCGACGCCATCGCCACCGGCGACGGCGAGGAAGTGATGCCGCCGCTCGTGAACGCGTTGCGCGACGGCGTCGATCTGAAGACCGTGCCCGGCCTCTGGATCCGCAACGACGAGCAGTGGCATTTCACCGGCCACGCGCCGTCGCGTCCGAATCTCGACTCGTACCCGCTGCCGGCGCGCCATCTCATCGAGCACTACGCCGACAAGTACTACATCAACTTCCGCAAGCCGCTGGCACTCATGGAAACGGCGCGCGGCTGCCCGTTCAAATGCAACTTCTGCTCGGTCTGGAAGTTTCACGAGTCGACGTTCCGCGAAAAATCGCCGGAACGGGTGGTGAAGGAGCTCGAGCAGATCAGCGCGCCGAACATCTTCATCACCGACGACATCTTCTGGATGAACGTCCGCCGCGGTGAGGAGATGGCGAAGCAGATCAAGGCCTCGGGGATTCGCAAGTACTTCACCGTGCAGACGCGCACCGATATCATCTGCAAGTTCCCGCATCTCATCGAACAATGGAAGGACTGCGGCGACCTGGCCATCTTCCTCGGCCTCGAGTCGGTGACGGATGAAGGACTGCGCGCGGTGAACAAGAAGAACACCGCCGACAACAACGTGCAGGCGATCAACATCCTCAAAGACCTCGGCGTCGGCTTCACGCCGAACTTCATCGTCGATCCGTCATGGGATCGCGACGACTTCAAGCGCCTGCGCGACTGGATCGAAATGACCGGCGCCTACAACAGCGGCTTTTCCATTCTGACGCCGCTTCCCGGCACCGACCTGTGGGACGAGGCGAGCAAGAACGTGACGACGCACGAGTGGGAGATGTACGACATCGTCCACACCGTGCTGCCGACCAAGCTCTCGCTCGAGGATTTCTACGACGAGTACTCCGGCCTCTGGCGCCACGCGCTGAATGTCCGCTATCGCTACAAGGGCAAGCTGAAGACGTACGTGCAGCTCGGCGCCGCACTCGCCACACGGAAAGTGACGCTGAAGGCCGTGCGCAGCGGGATGAACATCGCGAAGGTGTTCTCGCGACCGGAAACGTTTTTGAAGGCGCACGAAGACCTCGCGAGCAACTGACTGAGTGACCACCGTTCTGGTGGAGCGGCGGGGG
>DASVUA010000705.1:0-2992 GCA_036387295.1 Thermoanaerobaculia bacterium
TTCCAGTACGCCTCGACGTCGACCGCCTCCGGGTACCGGCCGCTCAGTCCGATGATGGCGATCGGATCGTCCTCGTTTCTCGCGGCGGGCGCACTGCGAATGCTGCGATTCAGCCGCCTCGACGTCGGCGCGGGACCGGTGGTCGCAGCCTGAGCGGGCGTGGCGACGCGTTCGGCCGCGCGATGCGGTGCTGGTGCGAGCAATGCGGCGAGTTGCGCCGTGTAATGGCCGACAAAATATTCGACCAGCTCGGCGATGGTCTGGTATTCGAAGAAGAGCGTTTTGGAGAGCGAACCGAACGTCTTCTCGAGCTTTCCGGTCAGCTTCATCGCCAGGATCGAGTCGATTCCGTACTGCTCGAGTGCCGCGCGTGGATCGATTTTGTGCGGCGGCAAATGCAGCAACTCCGAAAACTTTCTGCGCAGATACTCCTGCGTCTTTTCCGCGAGATCCCGTACATCGATGCCGGCAGCATGCGGCGACGCTACAGACGGTGCTTCGGTCGCGATTGGCTGATCGAAGAGAATGCGGCGAATCTGCGCGAGTTCGCCTTCGATGAGCAGCAACTGCGCGTGCGGCAGGGTGAGGGCGCAATGGAACGTGTTCAGCCCGGTTGCGGTCTCGATCGGCGTCATGCCGGTCGCCTGCTGCAGCAGTTCGCGGCTGGCGGGATCGACTCCCATTCCGCCCTCCTGCCACAATGGCCAGTCGAGCGACAGCGTGCGGCCGTGCCGACGGCCCGCCGCCACCTGCGCGTTGCGGAACGCCGCGAAGTGGTCCATGAACCCATTGGCCGCCGCGTAATCGCCCTGACCGACATTTCCGAATGCGCCGGCATACGAGGAAAAGAGAACGAAGAAGTCGAGCGGGACGTCGCGGCTCGCCTGATCGAGGTTGTACGTGCCGTTGACCTTCGGTTCCAGTACCGCGGCGAATTCTTCGCTCGTTTTTTTTAGGAGAAAGTTGTCGGCGATCATGCCGGCCGTATGCAGGATGCCGTCGAGCCGGCCGTGCTGTGATGTCACCGAGACGATGAGGTCGCGCACCTGGCGTGCGTCGCCGAGGTTGACCTGCGCATACCGCACGCGTTCCGAGGACGCGAATAAAGAATCGAGCTGCGACTGCGTTTCGGGCGTCACTGGCGAGCGCCCGGTCAGCACGACGCGCGCAGTCGGGGTCCCGGCGAGAATCTCCCGCGCGAACAACCGCCCCAGACTCCCGAGGCCGCCGGTGATCAGATAGACGCCATCTTCGCGAAACGCGCTGGACGGCGCGACCGCATCGGCGGCGATCTCCTCCCACCGCAGCGCCTCGGCGATGCCGTTCTCGTAACGCAGCAGCGGATCGACGTCGGTTTCGCCGGCGTTCAGCTTCGTCGCCAGCTCTTCACTGTTGATGCGGGACGGGACGAGCAGCAGCTGTCCGGAGAACTGTGGATTTTCGAGCGCCGCCGTTCTCAGCAGACCGCTGAGCCCCGCGACGAGTGCCGTTTCGCCCTCTGTGGCGGCGGCGATCCTGAACAGCACCTTTCCCTGCGGCTTGCTGGACAGAATCGACTTAATTCGCTCGAAACAGGCGATTGCGTAGCGGGTGTAGCGCTGGGCAATGCCTTCCTGCCCGTCAGGCGGCAGTGCAACACACTGTGTCTCCGGCAGCGCCGATTGCAATGCCTCCACGTCCACGCCGGGCAGCTCACAAAGAATCAGGTGCCGCTCAGAGACAGCAGCTTGTGGTGCGGCTGACGCGCTGACCTCTGCCGTCCGCCAGACCGGCGTCGCGAGCAGGCGCGACACAACCTGTTTTGCCGGCGCGGTGACGCTGGCTTGTGCGGCCGGCACGCGCGACGAAAAGCCGCGCAGCTGCACGCAAATGGTGCCGCGATCGTCGCAGAGGTCGATATCGAGTTTCACCACCCGGTCGTGCGCGCTGCTGCCCTGTGCGTACCGCACCCACGCCTGCATCGTCGTGCTGCATGCGGCGAAAACGCGCAGCGATTCCAGCGCGAAGGGGAGTCGCGGCCGCGTCTCCGTCATCGAGCCGTCACCCAATGCGAGCGCCGCCTGCAGCGCGCTGTCCATCACGCTCGGGTGAAGCACGTAATCTTCGACCGTATGTGCGACCGCATTCGGCAGCCGGAGCGTTGCCAGGAGCTCGTGATGCCCGCGACGGATTTCGCTGAGCCCGCGGAACGCGGGTCCATATAGCAAGCCCATCGCGGTGAACGCCGGATACGCGTCATCTGCAACGATCCGATCGCCGGTCATGCGCGCATTGAGCTGGGCCAGGTCGAGCCGCGCCGGTGCCGACTCGCCGCTCGTCAGCGCGCGGCCCTGACAGTGAATGACCTGCTCTCCGTCGTTGTCACTGTAGATCTCGAAGTCGATCTCGTCCCGCTCACCGGCTGTGATGGCGATGCTGACCTGCTTGCGTTGCTCGACGATGACCGGTTGCGCCCACACCACGTTGCGCAATTCGATCGTCGCCGAACCGGCTTGCGCCGGAAGCGCCTCGCGAATCGCGGCGCGCGCCATTTCGAGACAGGCCACGCCGGGCAGGACTTTTTGCACACGGTGTCCGTCCGCGCGCACCTGGTGATCCGCCAGGAAGAATTCATCGCCGCTGAACGTCGCACTGTAGCGTTGCTGCGTCAGGTCGGACGTATTCGTCTGCAGCAATGTATGGAGCGCGGCCGTGGTGCTGGCCGCTACTAGTTTTGCATTTACCTTCGGCGCCGAGGAGTTGATCCAGTAGCGGTCCTTTGCGAACGGATACGTCGGGACGCTCACCGTAGCGGCAGTTCGGGCGCCCGACTCATACAGCCGGCGCCAATCGATGTTGATGCCCGAGACCCACAACGTGCCGAGCAGCTCGAAGTCGCGGCCGGCGAATGCCTGTTCGATGAGCTGCAACCCCGACGTCGTCTGCCATACGCGGCTGGCGCCCGCCTCGCTCTCTCCCGCAATGCCCGACCAGACACTCGAAGCGCTTCGGC
>DASVUA010000706.1:0-1898 GCA_036387295.1 Thermoanaerobaculia bacterium
CGCGAGTCACAGCGGCGACTGGCGTCGCCGCACTCCACACCACCCCGTTCTTGTGGAGCGGCGGGCTTTAGCCCGCCGGCAGCAAAAGAGAACGTCGGCGGGCGAAAGCCCGCCGCGCCACCAACACGATGCGACTGCGCGTGCGCTATAGATCCGCGAGGAGCGCGAGGATCTTTTCCAGGCCGGTCTGATCTGCTTCGTCGAACGCGTTTGGCTGGTCGGAGTCGACGTCGAAGACGGCGATGAGGGCGCCGTCGCGATCGAAGATGGGGACGACGATCTCGGAGCGGGAGTTGGGGTCGCAGGCGATGTGACCGGGGAAGGCGTGAACGTCGGGGACGACGATGGTTTTGCGGTCGCGAGCCGCGGTACCGCAAACGCCGCGGCCGAAATCGATCTGCAGGCAGCCGACGGTGCCGATGTACGGGCCAACGATCAGGCGCTCGCCACAGACGCGGTAGAAGCCGGTCCAGAAGTAGTAGGGGAACTTGTTTGCGAGGACCGAATTGATCGTCGCCATCAGAGCGATGTCGTCGAGGGTTGCCCCTCCTTCATCGCTCCAGATGGCGACGATCGCGTCGTAGCATTCGGCGTAATCGTCTGATTTCAACGCTTGCGTCGATCCGTGCGAACCGGAACCGGCACCGGACGGCTGGTGTTACCGGCAGCGATCAGCAGGAGTGTTCCGGCTACAACAAGTACGAGCTCAATCATTTCGCCGATCTCCTTGCGTCATGGGTCAAGTGCATCCGAGGTGCCACGCACGTCAAACACCTGCCGCACGGCGATAGATTGCATCGTATTCGCGCGCACTGCGCTCCCACGAAAAGTCGGTCGTCATCCCGTTCGCACGTAACGACTTCCAGGTATCGGGGTCCTTGAAGTTCAGCATCGCGACCCACGTCGCGAGATAGAGCTCCATCGGATGCGGTGCAACGAAGCCGAAACCGTTCGCCACGCGGCCGTTCGTGCCATCGAAAGGAATCACGGTGTCCGCGAGGCCGCCGGTGAGGCGCACGATGGGAACGGTGCCGTAGCGCAGCGCGTACATCTGGTTGAGCCCGCACGGCTCGTAGATCGACGGCATGAGCAGCATGTCGCAGCCGCCGTAGATGCGATGCGCCAGCGCGTTGTCGAAGCCGATCCACACTTTGCACGAATCGGGATACTGCTCGGCAATCCGGGAGAGCGAACGCTCGAGCTCCGGCTCGCCGCTGCCGAGAATGACCATCTGCGCGCCTGCTTCGAGCAGACGGCTCATGACAGGCGTGAGGAGCTGAAAGCCTTTCTGATCGACGAGGCGCGACACCGCGCCGATGAGCGGCCGTTTCAGCGAAAACTTGAAGCCTGCCTCGCGCAGCAGTGCGCGCTTGTTCTTCGCTTTGTTCGCCGGGTCGGCGAGATCGAAATTCGCGGGCAGCAGCGGATCGGTCGCGGGATCCCATTCTTCGACGTCGATCCCGTTGAGTACGCCGCTGAACTTGTGGGAGACGAACCGCAGCACGCCGTCCAGCCCCGCGCCGAGTGCGCCGTCCTGCACTTCGCGCGCGTAGTTCGGTGAGACGGTCGTGACCTGGTCGGCGAAGAGAATCCCCCCTTTCATCGGATTCACTTCGCCAAAGTGCTCGACGCCGTCCGGCGCCCAGTAGCGATTGTGCAACCCGGTGAGCGCGAACGCCTCGGCGCCGGCCACGCCTTGGTAGTTGAGGTTGTGGATCGTGTAGACGGAGCGGGTGTTCGCGAAATGCGTGGCGCCGCGCAGACCGGAATGCAGGTACACCGGCAGGAGCGCGGTGTGCCAGTCGTGCGCGTGAAGGATGTCGGGGGCGATGTCGAGCATCTCGCATCCGCGAATGACGGCGCGCGAGAAGAACGTGTAGCGCAGCAGAAAATCGTCG
>DASVUA010000707.1:0-2020 GCA_036387295.1 Thermoanaerobaculia bacterium
TTCCGTCCGCGCGAATGAATCGATCGATGTCGCCGAAAGTGTCACTGACCGCCTTGCGGCCGTCGGGGGTAGTGAGCGTCATGCGTCCCTCCTGAATGAAGGAGGGACACACCACACCGTTTCCCTACCTGCGCGTCATCACGCACACGGTTGACGTGCCGCTACGGGTAAATGCGATTCAGCATGCGCGGGTACGGGATCGTTTCGCGGAGATGCGGGACGCCGGTGACCCAGGCAACGCAGCGCTCGATGCCCATGCCGAAGCCGGAGTGCGGGAACGTTCCGTACTTGCGGACGTCGAGGTACCACTGGAACGCTTCGAGCGGCAGGTTGTGCTCTTTGATCCGTTGCACGAGCAGGTCGTGATCGTCGATGCGTTGTGAGCCGCCGATGATCTCGCCGTAGCCTTCCGGCGCGATCATGTCCATCGCCAGAGCGACTTCCGGATCGTTCGGATCGGGCTTCATGTAGAACGCCTTGATGCCGACCGGATAACGCGTGATGAGCACCGGGCGGTCGAACGAATTCGCGATGACGGTTTCTTCGTCGCCGCCGATGTCGTCACCGAAGTTGGCGGGCATCCCTTTCGATTTCAGCAGCTCGATGGCGTCGCGATAGGCGATGCGGGGGAACGGACGCGTGACGTTCTCGAGCTTCGAGAGGTCACGCTCGAGCGTTTTCAGTTCTTCTTTGCAGCGATCCATGGCCCGGCCGACGATGTATTCGACGAACTCTTCGGCCAGGTTCTGCAGGCCGTCGAACTCGAGGAACGCGACCTCGGGCTCGACCATCCAGAACTCCATCAGGTGCCGGCGCGTTTTCGATTTTTCGGCGCGGAACGTGGGGCCGAAGCAGTAAACCTTTCCGAACGCGGCGGCTGCCGGCTCGAGGTACAACTGCCCCGATTGCGAGAGATACGCTTTGTCGCCGAAGTAGTCGGTCTCGAACAGCGTCGACGTTCCTTCGGCCGCGTTGGCGGTGAGGATCGGCGAGTCGATGAGCACGAAATCGCGGTCGTAGAAAAAGTCGCGGATCGATTTCTCGATCTCGTTGCGCACGCGCAGCACGGCGTGCTGTTTGGTGGACCGCAGCCAGAGATGGCGGTGGTTCATCAGAAAGTCGGTGCCGTGCTCTTTCGGCGAGATCGGATATGCCTCGGATTCGCCGAGGAGCTTGATCTCTTTCACGTGCATCTCGACGCCGCCCGGCGCGCGCGCTTCAGCGACCACGTTTCCGGTGATGCTCAGGCTCGCTTCCTGGGCCGCACGATCGGAGTCGTTCCACGACTCCTCGCTGACTTCCTTCTTCGAGACGACGCACTGCAGATAGCCGCTCCCATCGCGGATGATCGGAAACTGCAGCTTCCCGGAAGTGCGTTTGTTGTACAGCCAGCCGTTGATCGTGACGCTCTCGCCGACATGCTGCGCGAGATCTTTGATTCGAAGCGTGATCGCCATAAGGCGGCGGATTATAAGGGAGGGATTGCGCGGCAAGCGGGCGGCGGCTCAGCCGATGATCTCGGTGAGGCCTTCCACGATGCGGCTCAGCTCTTCGGGCGATACACGGCCCAATCTCTTCCCGAGCCGCTCGGTCGAGAGGGTGCGAATCTGGCTGATCTTCGCCCACGACCATTTCGGCAGCCGCGCGCTCGTGATCTCGAGCGTCAACGGAAAGTGCGCGCGCGGCTCCTGACTGGTCAGCGCGATCGCGATCACGGTGCCGGAGCGGTCGTTGAAGATGTCATCGCTGATGACGACCACCGGCCGCTGCCCCGCCTGTTCTCTGCCGACCGCGGGATTGAGCTCCGCCCAGACAATGTCCCCCCTCAGTACTCGGGCCACTCGGTGTCCCCTGCATAGCCTTCGTCGGCGAGACGTTGCTCTTCCGCTTTGTCGAGCAACGCACACTCACGCGCCAGGCGCGTTCGGCTGAGTTTTTCGACGCGCTCTTTGACCGCTGATTCGATGGCCTGGCTGCGGTTCGGATAGACGCCGTCGCGCACGAGGCGGTCAATTTCCGC
>DASVUA010000708.1:0-4591 GCA_036387295.1 Thermoanaerobaculia bacterium
CAATAGAGCGACATCGCGCGGCCGGCGCCGGCGAGGTATTGATGAACGGCGAGGAACACGGCCGCGAGGCTGATGCGCGTGGCGAGCAGGATGCCGATCAGGAACGCGGTGACGAGGACGATCACGGCGCCGCTGGTGTTCATGTTGCCGCTGACGGCGCGATTGATCTCCTGTCCGAGGTAACCGCCGGCCGCGATGAGCGAACCGCGCAGCCAGAGCTTGCCGAGCGCGAGATCGAACAGCGGCGGCAGCGACAGTATGAGGACAGTGAAGCCGATCAGCTTCGTGTGGAAATACTCGATATCGCGGCCCCAGAAACGGTTCCAGCCGCCGGCGAGCAGAACGCCGGGAAACAGCAGGCTCGCGAATCCGAAGAAGCTGACGAAAATCCAGGCGAGCGTCGCGCCGTAATAGCCGATCGCGTTGTGGATCTCAGTATTGGTGGAGGTGAAGAACGGCGTGGAATCGCGAGGGTTGTACGTGAGAATTGCAGCGCCGAGACTGATGCCGATCGCCACGACGACGATCCCGATCAGTTCCCCCCCACGTCTGCTGCGAAAGAATTCGAGTAGCTGCATCCCCTCCCCACACTCCCCAGCTTACGAGCCGCGAGTGTAGCAAATTTCGTGCGGGAGGGTCCTGCCATTCATGCGGCGCGCTGGCGGACGTTGAGCGATGCGAGGACATGCGTCGCCGCCCTCTCGCCCGATTCGACGGCCGAATTCATGAACCCCGACTCCGCCATCGTGTGCTCGCCCGCGAAGATGAATCGTCCCTGCGGCTGTTCGAGCGCACCGAAGTAGCGCTGATAGTCGCCGGGACGCGGACAGCTGTAGCTGCCGAGCGACCACTCGTACTCCGGCCAGATCTGCCGCACTGCCTTGCCGGTGTACGCGGCGGCGGTGCCGGGAAAGACCTGCTCGGCCTGCGCGACGAACTCGCGCGCGCGGTCCTGCAGCGTCCCTTTTCCGATCGCAAGCCCCTGTTTGCCGCCGGTGAAATTCGTGAGGATCGCGTGCTGGCCGCTCTGGCCGCGCGAGGTGTCCCAGCAGGCCTGGAACGGAAGATCGGTGAACGTATAGGCGGTGACGTTCATCTGCACCCACGGCCGCGCATTGAGGCCGACCATCATCTTGGAATTGGTGCCGTAGCCTTGATGCCGGATCGTGTCGCGCTGCACTCGCGTGAGCGTGAGCTTCGAGAGATCGAGGTTGCGCATGACGGTGAGCGGAATGGTCGTGATGACGACGTCCGCAATGACGTCCACCGGCTTGCTTTTGCCGCGGCGGATCGTGAGTTTGTACGCGCCGTTGTGGTCGCGAATCGCTTCGACGGCGCTTCCGAGCTCCACGCCGCGCTCGAGCTCCTGCGCGAGGCGCACCGGGATCATCCCGTTGCCCCCTTTGGTGCGATAGCGCTCGTTGCTCTCGCCGAAGATGCCGAACGTGTCGGGCGTCGTGCCGACCGCGCAGAGAAGATTGAGCGCGCTCTGCTCTTCCAGCTGCAGACCGTATTCGCCGACATAGGCCGCTTCGATCACCTTCCGGATCGAGCCGCCGATCTCGTTTCGATCGAGCCATTCGGCAATGCTCATCGCGTCGAGCGCCTTGCCGCGCGCCGTCCCGCTGTTCCAAGAGACGTCACAGTTCTCGTTGTTTTCTCCGATGTCCCGGCGCACGGCGTCGGCAACCGGCTGAAACGCTTCGATCCAGTCGGCGTCCGTCTCGTACAGCCGCCCGTCGATGTAGTAGTCGTGGCCGTTGGAATGGTCGAGGTAGGTGAGGTCGATGAGCTCGAGTCCGAGCTCGCGCGCGAGATTACGAATGGCGTGATGATCGGTGTCGATCAATTCGCCGCCGAGCTCCGCGACCTGTCCGTCCGGAAAGTAGTTCTGCAGTGAATACATCCGGCCGCCGACGCGCGGCGCGGCTTCGTAAATCGTTGCGGAGATGCCGCTTTGCTGCAGGCGGTACGCGCATGTGAGTCCCGCCGCGCCGGCGCCCAGAATCACGACGCGCGGAGGCTCGGCGCCGTAGGCAGCGCGGCCGAAGGTGAGCGGCGCGACCGCGGCCGCCGCGGCGGTCGTTTTGAGGAATCGGCGCCGGCTCCACGCTTCGCGCTGCTCGAGCGCAAGGTCGAGCGGAAGGCCGTGGCGCTCGAGGTGATCGGCGGTGCGGAGCGCGGTGCGAAGACGTGTGAAGAGCCCGGTGCGCGGCATCGCGAGATGATACGCCGCGGCCCGCGCTTTATTGCGGCGTGACGATCGTGACGTCCTGCGTCTTCTTGTTCGTCGAGCTGGCGAATGCCCACCAGCGCATGTTCGGCGTCCGCGGCTCGATCTCGACGCGCACCTGACCCATCTCCCCTACCGCGAAGATGAGATCGCGCACGAACGTGGCGTCCTCGAGGTAGTAGTGACCGAGGCCGTGCGGGATGCGCGTGAGCTGCACATCCTTCGTCATCACCAGATCGGGCGTGCCGTCTGCGAGCGTGACGTAGCCGTTCAAGCGCGCCGTGGCGCGGCCGGCGTCGCCGACGCCGTAGACGCGCAACGTGTAGCGAAAGAGCTCGACGTCGGAGCGCGGGATGTCCATCAGTTGCACGTTGCCGCCGGTCAGGTCGCGCTCGCGGACGACAGGAACATCGACGCCGAGGTCGTCGCGCCAGGCGGATTCCTCGAACACGCGGAGGGAAAAGTGCAGCCGATTGCCGCTCGGTACCGACATCAGAAAGCCGCCCGGCGCGGAGTACGGCGCGGGATAGACGATCATCTTGTCCTGGAAAAAGCCGCGGGGGCAGGGATCGGCGAGCCAGGGACAAGGGAGGAGGCCGCGGTCGTTCGGCTCTGTGTAGCTGTTGCCGCTGTTGAACGCGGAAAAGTGCGTCGTCCAGTTCGATCCTTCCGCGCCGCGGCCGTTGTACCAGACCGGCACGAGGATCAATTCGTCGCCGAACAGCGGTACGGCAAGCATTGCGGCGATGACGAAGAGCAACTTGCGCATGACTGCACCTCCTGCTGCGATGCTACTTTGCCATAAAGCCGATGCTTTTGTAACGAACATCACTCCGGCGGCGGCTTGCGGTCGTCGACCAGACGGTACGCCTCGATCTCGACCCATCGCTGTTCGTACGGCCGGCTGCCCCAGAAGAGGTTGTCGGCGAGATTGACCGCTCCGGCGCGGATGTAGCGGATCCGGACCGGCCGCTTCTCCCGCCCGAGCGTCAGCGCCGGCGGATCGACCGAATCGAGTTGAAGCGCCTGCACCGCATGCACCGCTTCGTGGTGCCACGTGCGATCGCGCGCGCCGGACCATACGCCGGGATAGACCCCCCAGGTGTACCCATTGAATACGCGGCCATCCTCGGCGCGCCGTTCGTTCGTCTCCCACCAGAGCATGCCGTCGCGGATATCGACGTCATCGGCGTCGATGAGCATCCGGGCAAGGAAGCCGGTCTCGACGGCGGAGAGATCGACGTCAAGGTACGACTCCCGCGCGCGATCGGCGGGCGTGGCGAACCGCAGACGGAAGGGGCCGAACGTGTAGCCGAGGCGGCTGAAGGGATGCTCGCCGGCAGTGGTGTTCTCGACCAGCGAGGACGCGACGTTCGCCACGAGCCAGCCGCTCGTGATGTCGCCATCGGCGACGAGGCGTTTTGCCTGATAGAAGCCCGCACCGGCGACCGCTCCGGCCGCGAAACAACGTGCGGCGTCGCGGCGCGTCTGCACCCGCTTCTGCAGTTTCCCCTGCACCACACAGCCGAGGAAGGTGAAGAGCGAAGTCGCGGCAACGTTGGCCGCAGCGATCTGCTGCCGGTCGGCCGCCCGCGACGGGAGCGCGAGCAATAGCGCGAGTGCGATGGCAACCAGACGCATGACGCGCCGCGGTGCGAAAACGGCGCCTGGAGAACGTGTTGTCGGTTGTGAGTTGTCGGTGGTCGGTTGTCAGTTGTCAGTTGTCAGTGCGTCATCGCGACACCGCGCAGACAACTGAGAACCGACAACCGACAACACGACTTAAAAGAGCGCCGGCTCCTGATATGTGCCGAAGACGTCGCGCAGTGCGTCGGAGATCTCTCCGACCGTGGCGTACGCTCTCACGGCGTCGATGATGAACGGCATCGTATTGACGCTCTCGTCGCTGGCGGCGTTGCGCAGGGCCTGCAGCGTGTCCTGCACCTTCTGGTTGTCGCGTTCGGCGCGGATCTTTTGTAGTGATGCGAGCTGCTCGGCGCCGGCCGATTCGTCGATGTAGAGGATCTCGTACGGATCTTCCTTCTCCATCCGGAAGGCGTTGACGCCGACCACCACTTTTTCACCGGAATCGACCGAGCGCTGGAACTGATACGACGCGTCCCAGATCTCGCGCTGCGGGAAGCCCGCTTCGACCGCTTCGACCATGCCGCCGAACTGATCGATTTTCTCGAAATACTCGAAGCAGCCCTTCTCCATCCGGTCGGTCAGCTCTTCGATGTAGTACGAGCCGCCGAGCGGGTCGACGGTGTTGATGACGCCGGATTCATGGGCAATGATCTGCTGCGTCCGGAGAGCGATGCGTGCGGCGTTCTCGGTCGGCAGCGCGAGCGTTTCGTC
>DASVUA010000709.1:0-3387 GCA_036387295.1 Thermoanaerobaculia bacterium
ACCGTCTATCTCGCCCTGACGGTCAACTGGCTCACCGCCGCGCTGGGGGCGTTCACGCTCACCAGCTACATCTTCGTCTACACGCCGCTCAAGCGCGTCTCGACGATCTGCACGATCATCGGCGCCGTCCCGGGTGCCGTGCCGCCGCTCATGGGGTGGACGGCCGCGACGAACGGCCTCGAAGCAGGTGGATGGATCATCTTCGGCATTCTCTTTTTCTGGCAGTTGCCGCACTTCATGGCCATCAGCTGGATCTATCGCGAGGATTACGCGCGCGGCGGCTACGTCATGCTCTCGACGATCGACGCGGACGGCAGCGCCGTGGCGCGCCAGGCCATCTACTACACGCTCGCGCTCCTGCCGCTCAGCATCGCTCCGACACTTCTCGGCCTCACCGGCACGGCGTACCTCGCCGGCGCCATCGCGGCGGGGGCGGCGCTGCTGGCATATGCGATCCGCTTCTTTTTCGATCGGAGCACCGCTCACGCGCGCGCGCTCTTCATGATCTCCAATCTCTACCTGCTCACCGTGATGTTGCTCCTCGTCGTCGATGCCCGTGCGTAAGCTGCTCGCGGCCGCGTTCCTGCTCGCGCTCCTCGGCGCGTGCGAGCGCGGGCCGGAGCTTCCGCAGCTCTTCCCCGTTCCCGACGTGCAGCTCGTCGATGAGACAGGGCGCAACGTGAATCTCGGCGCGATGAAGGGGAGCGTGACGGTTTACGACTTCATCTTCACGAACTGCACGGGCATCTGCCCGATCATGACGAACAACATGCGCGCGGTGACCGGTAAGGTCGACAAAGACGCCGCCGTCCGCTTCGTCTCGATCACCGTCGACCCCGCACGCGACACGCCGCAGGTGCTTGCCGCCTACGCAAAACGCAACCGCAACGACGCGCGCTGGACGTTCCTCACCGGCAATCGCGAGGAGATCGTGAAGCTCAGCGTGCAAGGCTTCAAGCTCGCGGCAGGCGATCCGATGCCCGGAGGTGAGCCGCTGCTGCACAGTTCGAAGTTCGCGGTCGCCGACAAGAACGGCGTGATCCGCGCCTACTACGACGCCGCCGACGGAAAGCTCCCCGAGCAGGTGGCCGAAGCGGTCGACACGCTGCTCGACGAGTAGCGCCCGCCGCCGCCGCGCTGCAAGCTGATACTCTGCGCGCCGATGACCGCAGTCGAGTTCTTTCCTCCGCTCAACGCGTCACTCAATGCGCTGAGCGGCATCTTCCTCCTCCTCGGATACATCTGCATCAGGCGGAAAAACATCGCTGTGCACCGGCGGTTCATGCTCTCCGCCTGCGCGACGTCGGTGCTTTTCCTCATCTGTTACGTCACGTATCACTCCATTCGAGGAGGCGTCGTGACGAAGTTTGCCGGGACGGGGCTCTGGCGAACGGTTTACCTCACGATCCTCACGACGCACACGATCCTCGCGGTGGTGATTCTTCCGCTGGCGGTGCTCAGCGTCTGGAACGGCCTGAAGATGCGCGTTCCGCAGCATCGCCGCGTCGCGCGCTGGACGTTTCCGCTCTGGATGTACGTCTCGATCACCGGCGTGCTGGTCTACTTCTTCCTCTATCATTGGTTCCCATCGCGATGAGCCTTCTCGACCAGCTTCGCTCGTACGCTCCCTCCGACCAGGCGGAAGCGCTGCACCGCGAGCGAATGGTCGAGCTGTTGACCGCCGCGCCTGACCCCTTTTCGCGCGCGCACTTTGCGCCGGGCCACTTCACCGCGAGCTGCTACATCGTCGACGACGACGCGCGTCTGCTGCTGCATCACCATCGCCGCCTCGACCGCTGGCTGCAGATGGGCGGTCATGTCGAAGCGGGCGAAGCGCCCGATGCGGCGGCGCTGCGCGAAGGGAGCGAGGAGTCGGGCCTCGGCGATCTGCAGCTCCTCACCGATCGATTCTTCGATCTCGACATCCACGGCATCCCCGCCGCGAAAGGGGAGCCGGACCACGATCATTTCGACGTGCGTTTCGCCGCACGAACGTCGTCGCCTGACGCCATCACCATCGACCGCGCCGAGTCGAACGAGCTCGCGTGGGTCACGCTGGACCGCGCCGCGGAGCTGATGCCGGGCGCCGAGTCGCACCGTGTCCTGCGCAAGCTCGCGCGCCTGCTGCGCGAGAGGAGTGTCCGTTGAGCACACAGCCCCTGCTTGAAACCGATCTCGAAAAAAGTCCGTTCGCGCAGTTCGCCCGCTGGTTCGAAGAGGCGAAGCGCAATCAGCCGCAGCAAGCCGAATCGATGACCGTGTCGACGTGCGGCAGCGACGGCATCGTCAGCTCGCGCATCTGCCTGCTCAAGAGCTTCGACGCGCGCGGCTTCGTTTTCTACACGAACTACAACAGCCGCAAAGGGCAGCAGATCAGCGACAACCCGCGCGTCGCGCTGAACTTCTTCTGGCCCGGATTGGAACGGCAGGTGCGCGTCGAAGGCGTGGCGGTGAAGACCACCGCGGAAGAAGCCGACGCGTACTTTGACACTCGTCCGCGCGGCAGCCAGCTTGGCGCCTGGGCGTCGAGTCAAAGCGCCGTCATCCCAGGCCGCGGCGATCTCGACCAGCGCTTCCGCGAGCTCGAGGCGAACCACAAAGAACGCCCCGTCCCGCGCCCCCCGCACTGGGGAGGCTTCCGCGTCATCCCGGTCGAGATCGAGTTCTGGCAAGGCCGCCCCGATCGCCTGCACGACCGCTTCGTCTATCGCCTCCGCGAGCCGAAAGACTGGGTGATCGTGCGGCTCTCGCCGTAGGGCACGCCTTTTACGGTTTGACAGTCTGCACTTCGCCGACGTCGGGACGTTTGCCGGTGATGATTCCTTTCACCACTTCGAAGAGCACGACGGCCTGCGGTTTGTTGAGCTCGAGGAACATGGCGAGATCGATGTCGACGCCGATCAGGACCATGCGGGGATCGTCAGGGGTGCCGTCGTTCGGACCGCCGGCATCGCCGAACCAGGCGCGCCAATCGGGCTGATAGAGCTCGCGCACCTTTTCGCGATCGTCGACGATCTTCGCACGTCCGGAGACCGACACCCATTCGCGCGTCCGGTCTTTGTAGTACGCGAGGTTCACGTGCGGGTCTTCGCCGACCTCGAGGAGCTTTTCGGAGTCGCGTGAAGTGACGAACCAGAGATCGGCGCCGGTCGCGCGTTTCTGTGTGGCCATCGGCCGCGACACGAGCCGCCCGTCAGCGCGGCGCGTCGTAAACATCGCGGTCTCGATTTCTTCGATCAGGTCGTAAAGGGCGTTGAGGTCGCTCATACCTTCCCGAGCAGCAAGGGCATTGCCACGGAACCGCGTGATGGGTGTAAGGAAAGTGCTCGCCTCGGTGCTGGGCGCGCGTTTCTCGTGTTCGGCGCGTGTGTCCAGTGGAGCGGGGGG
>DASVUA010000710.1:0-6732 GCA_036387295.1 Thermoanaerobaculia bacterium
GATGCGAAACGCGAGACGCTCGTCTCGAGCAGCGTCGCGCACTGGCCGGGCTGGCGCGTGACGTACAACGGCCGCACGCTCGCGCCGCGCGTCGTCGACGAAGCGTTTCTCGGCTTCGCCATTCCGGCCGGAAAAGGCGTCGTGCGCGTGCGCTACTTCCCGCTGTCGTTCTGGGGCGGCGCGGCGGTTTCGCTCCTCACTTTGGCCGCCGTTGCTCTCCTATATCATCCGCGCCCGTGTTCAACCCGAGCTGGCTCTACGTCGGACTGATCTATGCGACGTGCGTCTGGGTTGCACGGCGCGCAACGATCGACCTGCCGGTCCGGATCGCCGCCTTTTTCTACGCGCTCGTCTTCGTCTTCATGTACCTGCCGCTGACGCAGGACACGGTCAATCTGCCGGTCGATTTTCTCCGCACGTTGCCGCCGTGGGTCTACACGACCGCCGATCGCGTGGCGGCAAACAGCCAGACCAACGACATCCCGCTGCAGATCGTGCCGTGGGCGCATCAGGTACGCGAGTCGTGGCGCGCGCTCGAGCCGCCGCTGTGGAACGAGTTCTCCGGCACCGGCTACCCGCTGCTCGCGAGCGCGCAGAGCTCCGCGCTCTCGCCATTGCGCATCCTCGGGCTTCCGCTTTCGCTCGCGCACGCGATGACGTTCGAAGCGGCGATGAAGATCCTGCTCGCGCTGACGTTCATGTTTCTCTGGTGCCGGCGGCGCGGCTATTCGGAGCTCGCGAGTGCAGCTGGCGCGGTGGCATTCGGCTTTTCCAGCTTTCTTCTGGTGTGGCTGCATTTTCCGATCGTCACCACCGCCTGTTTCGTTCCTGCCGTCTTCTACGTCATCGACCTGCTCGCCGAACGCCGCACGTATCCGCGGCTGGTGGCGGGAGCGGCGGTGTGGGCGGTGATGCTGTTCGGCGGGCATCCGGAAACGGCGTCGCACACGTTCTTTCTCGCCACGCTGTACGTGCTCTGGCTGGTGATCGTCGAGCGCGTGGTGCGGTGGAACATTTTCCTCACGCTCGGAGGGGCGCTCGCGATCGCGGCGCTGCTCGCCGCGCCGCTCCTCGCCCCGTTCGCCGAGGCCGTGACCAAGTCGAAGCGATACCAGGAGCTCGCGCGGAAACCGGCAGGCGCGATCGAGGTTCCGTTCTCCGACTGGCCCTCCGCGAAATTGCTGATCAACCCCCGCTTCTACGGCGACGTCACGCGTCAGACGTGGGGTCCGGCGCATGCGGAAGCGATCACCGGATTCGCAGGCACACTCGGGCTGGCGGCGTGGTTTGCGCTCCTCGCGCACGTCGTCCGGGCGCGCGCGTGGCGCTCGCGCGAGATGTTCTTCGTCACCGCGACGGTCGTGGTTCTCGGCGTGATCGTCTCCTGGCCGGTCGTCAGCGAGCTCTTTCACCTCGTGTTCCGGCTCGCCGCGAACGCAAGACTGCGGCTGATGCTCGGACTCTTGCTTTCGATTCAGACGGCGGCGCTGATCGACCTCATTCGACGCGACCGGCGCGCGGTGCAGATCGGCCTCGCTGCAGCGGCCGCGCTCCTGCTGTTCGTGTTGAGCACAACCTATTTCGCGCTGCCCGCGCACCGCACCGGCGCAGTCACCGCGATGCTGCCGGGCGCCGCGCTGCTGCTGCTCGCGTCGGCCGCGACGCTGGTGCGCCGCAATCTACCGCTGATGCTGTTGCTGCTCACCGGCATCACCGGCGAGTTGTGGGCGCTCGGCCGCGATTGGAATCCTCTCGTGCCGGCGCAGTGGATGTATCCGAAGACCCCGATGCTGCAGGCGCTCGACGACTTGAAAGCGAAGATTCCGGCGAATCAGCCGTTTCGCATCGCCGGCGAGCGCGCCGTGCTTTTCCCGAACACATCGGCGCTATTCGGATACGAAGACGTGCGCGCGCACGATCCGATGGCCAACGCGCGCTACATCAACTTTCTAACGCTCACGACGGGCTACGACGCGTCGAACTACTTCGCGGAATGGACCGAGTGGGACAACCCGGTGCTCGACTTTCTGAACGTCCGCTACATCCTCGCGACGCCGGGCGCCGAAATGCCGCGCTTCCGGCTCGTGTACGACGGCCCTGACGGGCGCATCTTCGAAAACCCCGCCGTGCTGCCGCGCTTCTTCGCCGCGCGCAACGTGCTGCTCGAGTTCCGCGACGACTACTTTGACGCCGAGCTGCGAAAGCTGCACGAGTGGGAGCACACGGTGTTTCTGGACAAGCTCGAGCTCGAAGCGGAACAGCAGCGCGGCGACTTTTTCAACGGCCGTCCCTGGGACGCGCCTCTCGCGGTGACGACGATCAAGGAAGCGTCGGGACGCGAGTACCGCCTGCACGTGAAAGCGCCGCGCTATTCGCTCGTGGCGAGCAGCGTGCCGTGGTGGCCGGGCTGGAAAGTGGAGCGCAACGGCGCACGCATCGAGCCGATCCGCGTCCACAACGCATTCCTCGGATTCGCGGTGCCGCCCGGCGAATCCGAAGTGCGGGTCTGGTACGACCCCGCCTCCTTCCGCTACGGCGCAATCGCCTCGCTCGCGACGATTGCGGCGCTGGTTGCGTATGGAGTGTGGTTGCGCAAATGACCCGAACGATCGTCCTCGATGTTCTGTGGAGCGGCGGGCTCTCAGCCCGCCGACAGCAACGAGTAGGCCGGCGGGCTGAGAGCCCGCCGCTCCACCACGACGAACGTCACGAGGCCGGCGTCGCATGAATCTCACCTGGCTCTACGTCGGTGCGATGTACGCGGCCGCGGTGTTGCTCGCACGCCGGGCAGGGATCGACCTTCCGAAGCGCGTTGCACTGTTCTTTTACGCGCTGGTCCTGCTCTTCTTCTGGCTGCCGCTCACGGCGCCGTACGTCAACTTTCAAACCGATGTTCTCACTACGCTTCCGCCGTGGCGCGATGTGACGCGCGATCACCATCAGTACACGCCGCAGCTCAACGATCTGGCACTGCAGATCGTGCCGTGGGCGCATCAGGTGCGGGAGAGCTGGAAGGCGCTCGAGCCGCCGCTCTGGAATCACCTCTCCGGCAGCGGCTATCCGCTGCTCGGCAACGCGCAATCGTCCGCCCTCTCGCTGCTTCGCCTCGTCACGCTTCCGCTCTCGCTCGGCCACGCCGTCACAGCCGAGGGAGCGTTCAAGGTGCTGATTGCGCTCACGTTTGCGTTTTTGTTGTGCAGACGGAGGTACTCGCTCGTCGCGAGCGCGACCGGCGCGGTCACGTTCGGCTTCAGCGGCTTCATGGTCGGATGGCTGCACTTTCCGATGGCCACCGCCGCGTGCCTCGCGCCCGTAGTGTTGTACTGCGTCGAGCTGCTCGTCGAAAACCGTACGTATGGGCGCTTCGTCTTCGCAGCGGCGATGTGGGCGCAACTGCTTTTTGCCGGACATCCCGAGACCGCGGCGCACCTCTTCTGGCTCGCGGCGGTGTATCTCCTCTGGCTGCTCTTCGTCGAGCGCGTCACGAGCGAACGGAAGCCGCTCGTCTTCACACTCGGCGGCGTGATGATCGTCGCGGCGCTGCTCGCATCGCCCTATCTCGTACCGGTGCTGGAAACCGTGCCGCAATCGAAGCGGATCGCCGAATTGAAAGCGACACCGATGCAGGCGGGACGATTGCCGTACAGCGACTGGTCGGCAGCGGTCGTGATGCTGCAGCCGCACTTTTTCGGCCAGGGGCCTTACGAGCTGTACTGGCGGCGCGGCGCGGGGGACGTCGACGCGATGGCCGGATTTGCGGGCGTGCTCGGCGTCGTCGCCTGGCTCGCCTGCGCAAGTCTCGTAATCGCGCGCCGCGCGTGGCGATCGCGCGAGATGCTTTACGTGCTCCTCACGCTCTTCATCCTCGGCGTGCTCTTCAACGCACCCGGCGCGGGCGAGCTCTTTCACTGGACATTACCCATCGCCGCGCATGGACGCGTGCGGCTGATCTTCGTCCTCCTCGCCGCACTGCAGGCCGCCGCGGCGATCGATCGCGCACGCGGTGTTTCGATGCTGATCGCGATCGCGGCGACGGCGGGCGTGCATCTCTGGCTTCTCTACGCCGTGCCGTTTGCGCATGTGTACCGCTTCGACTCTGCCGCGCTTGGGATGTTCCCGGCGCTCTTCGTCTTCGCGGCGGCCACACTCGTCGCGATCGCACGCGGAAAAATGGCGTTGCACGGCGCAACCCTCCTGCTGCTCGTGGCCGTCATCGCGGAGCTCTTTGCATTCGGACGCGCGCGCCCGACGCCGCTGCACGAACGGACGCTCTTTCCCGTCACGCCGCTCATCGCAAAGTTGCAGCAGCTCGCACGCGAGCAGCCGCCGCACGCGCCGTTTCGCGTCACCGGCATGCAGGCGCAGCTCTTCCCGAACACGAATGCGATCTTCGGATTCGAGGACATCCGCGCGCACGATCCGATGTCGCACTCCCGTTACCTCGGCTTCCTGAAGCTCACCGCCGGCTACACGGCCGGCGAGTACTTTGGACAGTTCTACAAGCCGGCAACGGTCTTCGACTACCTCAACGTCAAATACATCACGCTCGACCGCAACCTGCCGCCGCTCGAAGCGCCGCGTTACGCGCTGCTCTACGACGGCATCGACGGGCGAATCTACGAAAACCGCGAAGTGCTCCCGCGGTTCTACGCCGTTCGCAACGTGATTCTCGAATTCCGGCGGGACCTCTTCTATCGCAACCTCCGCGATCACGAAGGTTGGCGCCACACCGCATTCCTCGACGAGCTGAAGCTCGAGTCGAAACAGATGGGCGATGATTTTCTTCAGCCGCGGCCGGAGAACTCTCCGCTCGCGCAGGCGCGGATCGTCGAAGCGAAGCCGACCGACTACCGGATCCATGTCGATGCGCCGCGCTGGTCGCTCGTCGTCAGCAGCGTTCCGTGGTGGCCTGGTTGGCGCGTGGAGCGAAATGGCTTCGAGGTGAAACCGATCCGCGTGAACGCGCTCTTCGTCGGATTCGCGGTGCCGCCCGGCACGTCCGAGGTGCGCGTCTGGTTTGCGCCGCGATCGTTCTGGTGGAGCGCGTACGCCGCGCTCGCCACCATCGCGGCGCTCATCGCATGGCCGTTCGTACGGCGCAGAATGGCGGCCCGATGACGAGCTGGTCGCGCGGACACATCCTGCTGCTCGTGCTGACGATCGCGATTGCCGTGCTGCGCGTCGCCGCGACGCACCATGTCTTCAGCGCGACGATCGACGAGCAGGCGCACGTGGCCTCAGGATACGACTGGTGGAACGGCATCTACGGCACCGATCCGACGCATCCGCCGCTCGCACGCATGTTCTTCGGTCTGCCGCTGCGCATCCTCGGCGTGCCGCCGCCGCAAGGCGACCATTTCGTCACGCGCGGCAACGAGCTGTTTCATCACGAACAGCAATACCGCCGCAATCTCACCTGGGCGCGCCGCGGCAACCTGCTGTTTCTCGCGCTGGCAATCGCCGGCGTCGCGTTGTGGAGCGCGCGATGGTTCGGTGCGACCACCGGCTGCATCGCGGCGTTTCTCTTCTCACTGCTGCCGCCGATCCTCGCGCATGCAGGGCTCGCCACGACCGATCTCGCGGTCGCTGCCGCCTTGCCGTTCGTCGTGCTGGCGATGAGCGCGTGGATCGAGCGGCCCGACGCGCGACGCGCCGCGATCCTCGGCCTCGTGGCAGGCCTCGGCCTGCTGACGAAGTTTTCATTCATCCCCTTCTGCGCGATCGTCTGCCTGCTCCTCCTCGCCATGCACTGGCGCCTGCTCGCGAACGTGCTGCGGCGGCTGCATTGGCTGCTGTTCGCCGTCGTGCTGTCGCTGCTCGTCGTCTGCGCCGCGTACCGGTTTCAGTTCACGACCTTGAGCGAGAGCTCGAAGCAGGGGCACTCGACGATGGCAGGTCTCGCACCCGGTCTGGTGCATTTCGCCGATACGGTGCGCGTGCCTGCCGCGAGCTACTTCGCCGGTGTCGCCGAGGTCGCGCTGCACGATCGCGCAGGACACTTTGCGTACTTGTTCGGCGAATGCAGGCAGCTCGGCTGGTGGTACTACTTTCCGGTCGCGCTGTTCGTGAAAACGCCGCTCCCGTTTCTCGCACTCGCGTTGTGGGGAATGCGCTCGCGGCGCGTGCTGCAACCGCTGCTGATCTTCCTCGCGCTGCTCGCGTACTGCATGACCTCCTCGATCAACATCGGCGTGCGGCACGTGCTCCCGCTCTACGCGCCGCTCGCCATCATCGCCGCCTCAGGGCTCGTGCAACTGCGACGTTCGGCGCGACGCATCGATGTCCCGCGCCTTGCCGCCGCGCTGCTCGTCGCCTGGCTGGTCGTCGCCGGCGTCCTCGCGCATCCGGACTACCTCGCCTGGTTCAACGAAACGGCAGGCGCGCAGCCGCAGCGCATTGTCGTCGACAGCAATCTCGATTGGGGACAGGACCTCAAACGTCTGGCCGGTTATCTCGAGAAGCGAGGCGTCGAGCGTGTCGGCGTCCTCATCGCGACCGCCGACGACATCTCCCGCTTCGGCATCATCGCGTACGGCCTCGAGCCCAACGTCCAGCCCCACGGCTGGATCGCCGTCTCCCACACCTCCGTCGCATACGGCAACTGCCGCTCCGCCGACGCCTACCGCTGGCTCGACTACTACCGCCCCACGAAACGAATCGGAAAGTCGATCGAGGTGTATCGGATTCCGTGACGTGCCGCCGAAGCGTCGTTTGGTGGAGCGGCGGGCTCTC
>DASVUA010000711.1:0-8895 GCA_036387295.1 Thermoanaerobaculia bacterium
ACGTCACGCCGCTCGCAAGCGGATGCACCGCGCGGCAATTTCAGTGAGTGGAACCTTCGAGACGCTCGACGCGCCTGCAGGTCCGCGAGTGCATCTTCGAGTTTGTTTCTGCGTCGTTTCGAGCGTATTGCTGCGCCGATCGAGCTCGGCGTGGGCGAACTAGAACTTGATCATCGCCTGGGTATCGTTTGCCGTGCGGCGCACTTCTTCTCACGAATGGCGGCACCTTCACGATTGAGCGCTTCCCGCGTACCGGTGACGCCTTCAGCGATCAGTTGGATTTCGTGCCGCAGCCCTTCGGTGGCCGCCGAGGAGAAATGCTGGTTCTCGGCTCCGACGCGCTGCGCGGTCTCTGCGAACTCGCGGCGGGTTTCCGTGTGAGCAGCGGCGTTCTCCTCACGCGCGCCGTGGCGTGCCCTGACGCGATGCAGCGTGGTTACGGTCAGCTCGCGCAGCCCGCTCACGCGGCCGGGACGACTGGGCCGCCGCAACCTCGCAGGTTCACGATGATCGTTCCGCATCACGCGACTCCTCAATCCTTAATTCGCGGCGCCCGCCGCGCTCTCCGGCCACGCCAGCGCGTCCGCGAACCCGGCCACGGCCCAGGAGAGCTCGTCCGCGTGCACGCTGGCCACGCCGTCCAGCTCCCGCGCCAGCACATCGCTCACCGTCGTCCGCTCGCGCTCCGCCAGCCAGGCCAGCATCGCCGCCTGATACCGCGGCAATCGCACATGCAGATCGATGAGCCGCACCGCCTCCGGCAAAACGCCGTCCGCATCAGCCCCGAGCGCCTCCTCGATCACCTCCGCCGACCAGACCTCCAGCGCCTTCGCCATCAACTCCTCCCGCCAGATCCACTTCCCGATCGACGTGGACGTGACCTCGACTTCACCGGATGCAATCGCCCGCGACATCTCCCCACGCGACCACCCGAGGAGTACCGTAGCCTCAGCAATCGTGACGTGCGGACGCTGGTGGAGGAAAATGGTTCGGATGCGGTTGATGAGGTCTTGGTCGGGCATGTGTGCGCTCCTCTCGTTGATTATCAAATACGATAAGTGGCGACGTGTCGTTTGTCAACACGTGGAGCACGATTGCTGACGCGTAGCCATGAGGCTGAAGTGTTCGGCTCTCATCTCCGCGAGCTACGCACCGCGCGCGGCCTGACCCAGAGCCAGCTCGCAGACCGCTGCCGCTCGAACGTGCCGTTCATCAGCAATCTGGAGCGCGGCATGACCGCGCCATCGTTGGCGATGCTGCTTCGGCTGGCGGAAGCGCTCGAATGCCGCGTCGTGGATCTGGTTGAGGTCTTCGATCGAGGGCCACGGATCTCGCCGAAATCGCGGAAGGATTAACGGCCGCGCGGCCGTCAAACTCCCCACTTTCGAACCGAAAAGGTGTCGTTACTTCCGATCCTTCGCGCGAGCTCCCGGCGCGCTGAGGCCTAGGGAGTGCGTTTATGCCGAAGAAGAAATCGGCCGAGATACCGATTCGCCATCTGACCGTTCTTTTGTTGAAGAGGAACATTGAGCTTCCGACACAGGCTCTGAAAGAGCCGGCGTCGCTGAAGATGATCGACCTCAAACCGGATTCGGGTGTGGACGGCGTCCTGTTCATCAGACCGCCGAAAAAAAGCACGCCGCCATGGGTCGCCTTTCTTGAACAGGGCACGACGGAGCGGTTGCCGGATCTCGCCAACACCAGTACTGCGGCAGTGCTCTTCGTGCGCTCCGGGGAAGACCTCGTCGCATACTGCTTTGGTCGAGGTAGGGCGTTTCTGCGGCCCGATTCGATTGAATTCACCTTCGGCTTGAAGGTGGCGCTCAACGCGGTCGATCCGGAGAAGCTCCGGAGTCTCGACTCGCGCGCCTTCGAACAGATGACTCTTCAAACCCGCCGACAAGCCAGTCGAGCCACCACGCTTCAGGGCTTCGGTGTCGACGTGACGAGTGACCTTCTGCGGAGCGTAACGGGAGAGCCGCGCGACGCGACGCTCGCTGTCCGGCTCACCGGACGCGACGCGCTGGTGCTCGACGCGCGAGTGCTGCTGTCGGATTTGCAAAGGCAGACAGAAAGGCTGTTGGAGCTACAGGAATCTACGGCGTATCGCGCTGATTTCGATTGGGTCGATGACCTTCAACTCATCAAAGCGCCGACCCTCATTGACGCGCTGCAGCAGAATCTTCTGCACCGTTTGCGCGCCGGCGACACCACGCGTATGCATCTCGCCACACCTGGCGTGATCGATTACGACGACGTCGTCGGCTACACCTTCAGTGTGGAATCCGACAACGTGATGCGCCCCGATCCGGATGTCTCCGACTACCTGAAGGCGCTACATGCCGGCCCCGAATCCATCAGCCTAGCAATGCTGAAGCGGCACCAGATCGGCCTCCGCGTGGCCGATTACGACGAGCCGGTCACGAGTTGGTCAGTGTACAAGGGTCTTGTCGTGGAGACCGAGTACGAGAGGCGCTCGTACGTTCTTTCCGAGGGCGAGTGGTACGTTGTCGCCAAAACACTCAGCGACTCGGTGCGCACGTTCATGGAGCAGTTCGAGTCTGCCACTACCAATTTGCCGGCGGCCGCAGCTGATGAAGACGAGCGGAACTACAACGAACGAGCAGCGAAAGAGCTGGATTGGGTGCTCACCGACCGGCAGACGGTCAAGCCCGCAGGCGCTCGCACGCCGCTCGAGTTTTGCGATCTCCTCAGCCCCTCGAAGCACATCGTGCACGTCAAACCACGGACGAGTTCCTCAACGTTGAGCCATCTCTTCGGGCAGGCGTTTGCGAGCGGCGAGGCATTCCTTTACGACGGGGAGTTCCGCGAGCAACTCCGGGGAAAGCTCGGCGCGAAGGTGTCCGATTTGATCCCAGTTGACGCGCCCAAGGCCCAGGACTACGAGGTTACGTTCGCAATTATCGGCGGTACCGCGAAGGATTGGCCGCATTCGCTGCCGTTCCTGTCGAAGCTGAACTTCCGGAATGTGGTGAAGCGCCTGCGCCGGTTCGGCTACCGCGTTTCACTCACGCATGTGGTCAGGGATTGAGGAGGAAAACGTGTCCTGAGAAGGCGCGTCGCACGAGGTGGTGTGCGACGTTCCCGTAGACTATTCACGAGACGTACGACGCGCGTCGCTCCCGTCCTGCGGCCCCTATCCGCGTCCGACGCATCCGAGGAGGAGGAGGTATGGCGCTCATCACGGAGCTCAAAGAGATCACGAAAGATCGGCAGGCGGTTCACGGGCCGGTCGAGTGTGCCTACAGCGTATTCACCGGCTCCGACGGAGAACGCTACCTGCAACTGGAAACTTTCGGCTCGAAAGATAGAAAAATCCCAGGCAAAACCAGTCAGGCTATCCAGTTGAGCGAGTCCTCAGCGGCGGAGCTGAAAGCGATAATCGAACAGACGTTCCCGTCAGTACGCTGATAGCGACGCGTCAGACAAACAGCTCGTCGCCGCGCTGCTGCTGCACGGATCGCGGCCCTTTACCGGTTCCAGGATGAGCCTCGTGCCGCCCTGCTAGTTCCTCGTACTCGGACGGCACGGCACGAACGCGCTCCGCGGGCGGTGCGGGTGACCGATCTGGCGGCAGTAGCGTTAGCGGCTCGCTCGTACGACGATAGCCCAGAAGTTGCGTCTTGATCTCGCGCGCAAGCACCTCGGCGAGTAGCGACGGTACAGCGTTCCCGATTTGGCGCTGCACCGACATCCGCGTTCCGAATACGTGTACATCGTCCGGAAACGTCTGCAGCCGACACAGCTCGCGATGGCTGAGGCGTCGATTCTCCCAGTGGAAGGGTCCGACGGATGGGCCGGGCTGCGCCTGAATTGTCCACGACGGTAGCCGCTTCGCGAGCTTCAGAAGAAAGTTCCAATAGCGTCGGCGCCATCCGAACAGCGGCATGCCGTCGCCGCGCTCGGTGTGATGCAGGTAGTTCTGGCCTTCGGGGATAGACGGCAGTAGGCCGGCCCATTTGCCGCGGACTTCCAGGTCTTCGTCTGACGACGGCCGAACATCCGCAAGCGCATCCCACGCCGTGCGGTAGGTGGGAAGGGTTCCGAGCGCCTTCTGGTCTCGAGAAGGCGGTGCATAGGCGGCTTTAGGGAACTCGAAGTCCGCTCCGTCGCGCGCTGCGATCAGAAAGAAGCGCTCGCGCAGTTGCGGCACGCCGAACCACGCTGCGTTCAGTACAGCGAAAACGGGCCGGTAGCGCGTTCCTGTGCGTCGATTGATCTGCGCGATCCGGTTCAGGAGCAGCTGCATCCCCTCGTTTTTGTCGGAGTAGGCGATGCCGTAGACGTTCTCGAGCAGGAAGGCGCGTGGTTGCACACCTTCAAGGACACGCAGGTAGGCGTCGAGAGTGGCGGCGCGCGGGTCGTTCAGCCTCGCTGCGTCGCCGCGAACCCAATAGCTTGACTTCGAGAAGGGCTGACACGGCGGACCGCCGATCAACACGTCAGCTTCACCGGCCTCGACGCCAGCTTCGTCGAGGATTTGCTCGTTCGAGACATCGAAGATGCTGCCCTCGACGACGGTCCACTTGCGGTTCTGCCGGAGCGTCTCGCAAGAGTCGTGGTCGACGTCGTTCGTGAAGAGTGTCTCGAAGCCGGCCGCTTCGAATCCGTAGTCGAGACCGCCAGCGCCCGAGTAGAGACTGATGACTTTCGGCTTCGGTTTCCGGGCGCTCATTGGGGTGTCGTTTACCTGGCTCGCGCTGCGGCACCGAGGATACCTCGGATGTCGTCTCGCCACCGAGCATCGACCACCACGTTGCTCGACAAGCGGCCCGGACACTTCTTGTGCGCGGCAAGCTCGCGGGTGAGCGCGAACGAGTACTCCCACCGCTCCGTCTGCGCGTGCAAGCAGGCTGCGAGTACATCGAAATCGCCCGCGGTGTAGTAGCGCGAGCACGGATCGGCCTTCGACGCGCGGGTACGCTGAAAGTCGACTCGCGCCGCGCCGTCCTTGTTCGGCTTGCGCAGCACGTTCTTACATTCCACAAAGAGTAGATCACTGCCTTCGAACCGCAGCTGGATGTCGGGGCTGTTCTCGGCCTCGATGCGCTCGCAGTCCGTGATGCCGTCGACTTGCTGAAGCTTGGCGACGAGGTGCTGTTCGGCGACCCAGCCGCGCACGGCCATTTTGAGTCGGCTGGCGCCGGCAATTAGGTCGAGAACGGCCGCTTCGGACATCTCGAATTCGCGCGCGAGCTGGTGGACGTAGGTCGAGTCGGGGTGCGCAGTCGCTGTGGCGACGGTAGTCGCAGGGGCGATGATGGCGCGTCGTTCGGCGAGAAGGGCGCGGTGGCCCTGGTCTTCGCCGCGCGCCTCGCGCTCGAAACGGACGTAGTCGAGAAATGAATCGATCGTGCCTCCGACGATGACTTCAACCGGCTCCTCGGACCTCTTTTTGCGCTCACGTTCGCGCCACGACCAGCCGTGGCGGAGGATGTCCTCAACAAAGGACTCCTTGAACTCGAAGGAGATGAACAATTTCGTTGGGCTATGCAGCACCGGGTCAAATCCAACGAAGAACCTCTGTTGCGGGCTGATCCCGACTAGTAGCGTGGTGTAAACGCCGTACGGATCCTGCCAAAGCTCGTGAATGTTGGGCTGCACCTTCTTGCCGAATTTCGCCTGCAAGCGGTACTCGTCCGGCGGACGATTTTTCGTGAGCTCGTTCCCTGCGTAGAACGCGTATGCAACGATGCCCATCCTTTCGCCGGTCGGCGTCTGAAATGCGATACGAAACGGAGCATGCCCTGCATCAGATCGCCGCAAGATGCGGCAACCTGACGCCTCAAGCGCGTCACACATAAACTGCACCAACGGCTCCCGGTCTTTCCGCCTGACGGTGTAAACCCGGTAGTCGAGCGCGTGATCGGCTGGTCGATCCATATCTCTTCGCCAGGCTAGAGTAACTTACCGTCCACAGCCATGCCGAAGGTTCCACGGTTCTCGAGCTTCAAACCGGCGTCCGAGACGGCGTCGCAGATCAAGCGACGCAATCGGTCGCGCGATACGAAAGCGGAGGTACTGCTCCGGAAGGAGCTGTGGCGTCGGGGCTTGCGGTACCGACTGCACGCGTCCGACCTTCCTGGAAAGCCAGACATTGTCTTTCGACGCGCCCGGGTCGTCGTCTTTTGCGACGGAGATTTCTGGCACGGGCGCGACTGGCGCACTCGCCGCGAGAAGCTGGCGCGCGGGACGAACGCGCCGTACTGGACGGCGAAGATCGCCGCGAACGTCGCGCGCGATCGCCGCAACACGCGCTTACTGCGTGCAGCGGGATGGAGGGTCATTCGCTTGTGGGAGACCACCATTCTTCGCGATCCATTGCGGGCGGCGGAGCGCATCGAGCGAGCGATGTTGCACGCGGTGACCTAAAGTGCTTCCTCTTTCCACGCACTCCTCGGGAGAAGCAGCGCGCTGCCGTCTCCTCTAAAATTGGGTGACCATGCAGGTCACACTCGATTTGCCGGACGACATCTCAGCAGTCCTCGAGGGCCGCTGGCCGGATCTGACACGGCAGGCGCTCGAAGCGCTCGCTGTCGAGGCGTATCGCACGGGCGCGCTGACCGAATCGCAGGTGCGGCGTCTGCTGCAACTCGAGACGCGCTTCGAGGTGCATGCGCTGCTCAAGCATCGTGGCGTTCCGCTGCGTTACACCGAGCGGGACTTTGAGGACGACTTGGCCGCTCATCGTGCCGTCGGCGTTGCTCGGGACTGATGCCTCGCTTGGCGCATAGCAGTCCAGCAGGCCGTGCTTCACGACCTCGGCGCGCGTGGCGCCGGTGATGGCGCGATAGCGCAGATCGAAACGGAAATTGCGGTTCGCGTTGCCGATGAAGTCGAGCACCGTTAAGCAGTCTTTTTCATGCGTCCGCCGCAAGCCGCGGCCGAGCTGCTGAAGGAACACCGTCGCGCTTTCGGTGGGGCGGAGGAAGAGCACCGTGTCGATCTCCGGCACGTCGACGCCTTCGTTGAAGAGGTCGACGGCGAAGAGGCAATTCACTTCGCGCGCTTTGAGTTTGCGCAGCGCGTCATCGCGTTCGGCGCTGGTGCTGTCGGCGGAGACGTGCAGCGATGGGATGCCGGCGTCGTTGAAGCGGCGGGCCATGTAGCGGGCGTGTTCGATGCCGACGCAGAAGCCGAGGGCTCGCATCGAGTGGACATCCGTCACCTTCCGCTGCAACTCCGAGAGGATCTGCGCGACGCGAGCATCGTCGCCGATGTAGACGTTCTCGAGCTGCGCGCGATCGTATGCGCCGCGCGTCCAGCGCACCTGCGCGAGATTCGTGCTGTCGTGCAGACCGAAGTAGTGGAACGGCGAGAGGAGCTGCCGTTCGAGCGCGTCCCAGAGACGCAATTCGACCGCGATGCGGTCCCCGAACCAATGCAGGATCGATTCGCCGTCGGTGCGTTCCGGCGTCGCGGTTAATCCGAGGAGCACGCGCGGGTGGAGATGATCGAGCAGGCGCCGGTAGGTCGGTGCGGCGGCGTGATGGAACTCGTCGACGATCACCACATCGAACGCATCGGGCGCGACGCGATCGAGGTCAATGTGTTGCAGCGACTGCACCGACGCGAACACATGCTGCCATTCGTCGGGACGATGACCGTCGACGTACAGCTCACCGAACGCGCCGTCGCGCATCACGTGGCGAAACGTGTTGAGCGACTGTTCGAGGATCTCCTTTCGATGGGCGACGAAGAGAAGCTTGAGCGGACGGGCGTTGCCGATCTCCTCGCACAGCCGCTTGTAGTCGAGGGCGGCCACGACGGTCTTGCCGGTGCCGGTCGCCGCGACGACGAGATTGCGCCAGCGGTTGTGGCGATAGCGCTCGACGGTGAGCTTGTCGAGGATCTCGCGTTGATGTGGCCACGGCTCGATTGCGAACGGGACCAGCACCGTCGCTTTCGTTCCGCCGGTGGCCTGAACGATCGCTCTGTCGAAGCGGTCCGCGTCTTCGGCTCGATAGGTCTCGTACGACGGATCGGCCCAGTAGCTGTCGAAGGTCGCGGCGAATTTTTCAAGAATCGACGGCGCGTCGATTTGCGAGAGGCGGACGTTCCACTCCACGCCGTCGAGCAGCGCGGATTTCGAGAGGTTCGATGAACCGATGAACGCGGTGGAGAAGCCGGAGTGGCGATGGAAGAGCCACGCTTTGGCGTGCAGGCGGGTGTGGTCGGTCTGATACGAGACCTTCAGCTCCGCCCCCATTTCGACGAGCCGGTCGATGGCTTTGCGTTCGGTGGCGCCGACGTAGGTGGTGGTGATGACGCGCAGTTTGCGGCCGCTGCGCAGATACGCGTCGAGCGGTTCTTCGAGCGTCCGCAGTCCGTGCCATTTGATGAAGGCGCAAAGGAGATCGATCCGATCGGCGGAGGCGATCTCGCGGTGGATGGCTTGTCCGACCGACGGCTCGCCGCGCGCGTTGACGAGGAGGTCGCTCTGCGCGAGCGGAATGAGCGGATCGGCGCGACGCGTGTCGCCGCGCAGCGCGTCGATACGATGCACTGACGCCAATCGCCGCGGCGGGAGTGCGAGATGGTCGTCGCGCTCGACGGCTGTCAGTGACGCGAGGAGTTCGTTGACGATCTGCGCCTGCCGCGCGACTTTCTCCTCGTCTTTGACGCCGGCCAGCGCTTGGCGCACGACGACGGCCAGGTGCCGCGCGAATGCGAGATCGGCGTCGGCGGCATCGAGCTCGCGCTCGTCCACAGTCCATTGCACGCGATCGAGCTGACGCAGCTCGCGCGCGATCTCGTTCGTGATCGGCAGGTCGTAGAGGCCGGGCGGGAGTTTGGACACCGCGGGTGATGATACGGAGGAATGCGCGATGGTGGCGTGCGGCGATGCGGCGCAGTCTTTTGTGGAGCGGCGGG
>DASVUA010000712.1:0-3917 GCA_036387295.1 Thermoanaerobaculia bacterium
GCGTTGCACTACCCGGGCTACATCCTCGGCCAGTTCGACTATTACCGCTCCGAATACGAAGCCGCGCCGTCACCTGAATTCGCGGATGTCGAGGATCTGCTGCCGAACGAGCTCGCCGTCGCGGGTGCCGTGCGCGCCGCGTACGAACAGGTGCTCCTCGGCCGCGCGGTCGGCATCATCCGCCTCCGCGACGACGGGCAACTCGTCTCCGGCGACGTCGTCCTCGGCGAATCGCATCACGCCGCCGCACAACGACTCGCGTCACCGGACGGCGCGCCGCTGCGGAAACGGGTGCAGACCGCGCTCGCGCCGCGGCTCGAGATCGCAGGCGACGTCGCGCGCGATCTGAACCGGCTCGCGGAGGGAACGCTTTCCGGCCTCGACCGCGGCATCGTCGCCTCGCTCATCGAACGCTACACGCCGGAGTTCTGAGTTTCGGGAAGCATGCTGGCCTCTCCGTAATCGGCGTCGACTTGTAGAAGTCGTCGGCAGCCTTCGCGTCATCGGGGGCGATCTCGCACGCCGCATTCGCGGCCTCCAGCGTTTTCGCCTCCTTCCGTACAGCGCGAAGTAATCGACGCTTCCTCACGCCCTACGCCACTTTCGTCCCTCACTGGTGCGCGTACGTTTCATATCCGCGCCGCTTCGTCACACCTGCCTCAGAATCTGTCGCGGGTCCGCAGCCCCCACATTTCCATCCTTGCCCACGCCGCACGAGCGGCCGGAGTGTTTTGTATGAAGAAAATCGTCCTTGCCTCGCTCCTCGGATTCACGATCTCGACGTCGGCGTTCGCAGCCTCCACCTTCGTTGCGAAGAAGCTCGACGTTTCACCTGACGGCGTTTTCGTGCAGGCCGTTGTCGGCGACGTCGATGCAGACGGACGGAACGAACTGGTCGTGCTCAGCGGCGCCGGTCCGCTGAAGATCTATTCGGTTTCGACGAGCGGCGACACCACGCTCGAAGCGACAGTCGACGTGCAGGCGCCGCTCGATTCGTCGTGGAGCTACGCGCAGCCGCGCGTCCTCGACGTCGATGGTGACGGCGATCGCGACATCGCTCTCTATCTGCGCAGCAGCGGCTCCCCTGGAATGCTGCAGCTCGTGAAGTGGAACGGCGGTTCGTTCAGCGTCGAAGGACCGTACGTCACGCCCGAAAGCGATGCCGCCTACGGCTTCGACATGGGGGACATCGATGGCGACGGCATCGCCGACGCCGTCACCGCAAATCATGGTCTCAATGCGCCGCAGGGGATCTTCGTAGCCTCGGGTGCGAGCGGCTTCACCTCGTCGGTCTCGTACCCCTGGCCGTACGGCGGCGTCGCCGGCGCATTCGGCGAAACACAGCGTGGCATCGTTCACGTTTACGCACGCGATCTCGATCTCGACGGCCGCGTCGACGTTGCCGCGTCGAGCGGTCCTTACAACTCGGTCTCCGGACGCATTTTCTGGAACCGCGCCGGCCTCGGTCTCAGCACGGGGCAGAACCTCGCCGGACGCGCGTCGATCGAGCTCGGCATCGGCGATCAGAACAACGACGGCCGTCCGGACATCATCGCGAACGGACATCTCGCTTCCGATATCCGCGTCTATCGCGGGCCGCAGTTCACCAGCACCTCGCTCTTCCGCACTCCGCTCGATCCGCGCACGCCGCTGGTCGGCGACTTCAACGGCGATGCGCGTCCCGACATCGCCATGGCGCTCACGGTGAACAAGGAAGTGCTGTTCATCCTCGCCGGTTCGAGCGGCGGTCAGTGGCACGTCACCAGCCCCGATCTCGATGCCGCCGACTTCATGAGCGGCACGTACAAGCAGGAACTGGCGGCGGGCGACGTCGACAACGACGGCAAGCTCGATCTTGTCTTCGCCACCGACCGAGTGGTGCTGATCCGCTACGACAGCGGCGACGCGGTTCCGCCGGTGCTGAGCCTTCCGGCGAACATCACCGCCGAGGCGACATCCCCCGCGGGTGCGGCGGTGACTTGGACCGCGACCGCGACGGACGCGGTATCCGGCAGCGTTGCGGTGCAGTGCACGCCTGCTTCCGGCTCCACGTTTGCGATCGGCACGACCACCGTCAACTGCTCGGCGAAGGATGCCGCGAACAACATCGCGAACGGCAGCTTCAGCGTGACGGTGCGCGACACGACCGCTCCGGCCGTGACGAGCATCAGCGCGACGCCGAACACCCTCGGCGCACCGAATCACAAGATGGTCGCGGTGCGCGTCACCATCGCTTCGAAGGATTCGGTCGATGCAGCACCGGCCGCGCGCATCATCAGCGTCTCCAGCAACGAGCCGCAGAACGGCCTCGGCGACGGTGACACCGGTCGGGACTGGAACATCACCGGTCCGCTGACACTCGAGCTTCGCGCCGAGCGTTCCGGCAACGGCAACGGCCGCATCTACACGATCACCGTTCAGGTGACCGATCGCTCCGGCAACGCCACCACCGCCACCACGCAGGTGACGGTCCGCAGGTAACACTTCACTCGAGGCGGAGACGGAACGTACCGTCTGTCTCCGCCTCGAATTCCATTCGCTCGAGATCGCCCGCGCGCACGTTCGTGCCGGCGCGGTTGAATCTCGCGGACGGCACCGCCGAACTCACGGTATCGAGGCTTCACTCTTCATGGCTTCAGCGATCCCATGTCGATGCTGAACCGGTACTTCACATCCGATTTCAGCAGTCGTTCGTAGGCTTCGTTGATCCGCTGCACGGGGATCACCTCGACGTCGGCCGTGATGTTGTGCTGGCCGCAGAAGTCGAGCATTTCCTGCGTCTCGGCGATGCCGCCGATGTTCGATCCCGACACGCTGTGGCGGCCCATGATCAGGCCGAACGCGGGGATCGCAAGCGGCTTGGAGGGCGCGCCGACGAGGGTGATGTTGCCGTCGGTGCGGAGCAGCCAGAGATAGGCGGTGACGTCGTGATCGGCGGAGACGGTGTCGAGGATGAAGTCGAACGTTCCGGCGTGCTTCTGCATCTCCTCCGGATTGGTCGAAACGACCACTTCGTGTGCGCCGAGGCGCAGCGCGTCCTCTTTTTTGTTTGGTGAGGTGGTGAAGACGACCACGTGCGCGCCGAACGCTCTGGCGAACTTCACCCCCATGTGCCCCAGTCCGCCGAGACCGACCACACCGACTTTCTTTCCTTGAGTGACGCCCCAGTGGCGCAATGGCGAGTAGGTCGTGATGCCTGCGCAGAGGAGCGGCGCGGCCGCGGCGGGGTCGATGTTGTCGGGAACGCGCAGCACGAAGCGCTGGTCGACGACTACGCTGGCGGAGTAGCCGCCGTACGTCACGCCGCCGAGGTGCGCGTCAGGCGCGCCGTAGGTGAACGTTGCGTGCGGGCAGAACTGTTCGAGATCCGCCTTGCACGACTCGCAGGTGCCATCGGAATCGACGAGACAGCCGACGCCGACGAGATCGCCCTCCTTGAACTTCGTCACTGCTGCGCCGGCCGACGTGACACGACCGACGATCTCGTGACCGGGCACGATCGGATAGACCGTCGGGATGAACTCGCTCCATTCGTCGCGCACGGCGTGGAGGTCTGAATGGCAGACGCCGCAGAAGAGGATCTCGATCTGCACGTCGGTGTCGCGCACGTCGCGACGCGAAATCGTAATCGGCGCGAGCGGGGAGGTAGCGCTTGCTGCAGCATATGCCTGAGTCTTGTTCATGGTGATGAAAACTCCTTTTCGATTGAGCTGCCGCAGTGTCTCGAGAGTTCAGTGCGACTGCGTTTATGTGTTTGATGATCACGCAACTGTGGACGCGGCACTGAGGCCCTCTTGCCGCAGCCGTGCCGAGCTGCGCGACGCGGCGCGCGCTGAGCTCGAGGAATGGCTCGCGGTGCGTGTCGATCAGTGAGGCCGGAAGAGCGTACTGCGCGCGTACGGCAGGATCGCGATCTT
>DASVUA010000713.1:0-5803 GCA_036387295.1 Thermoanaerobaculia bacterium
TTCAGCGATGCGATCGCCGTCCTGCATCCTCTGCTGCACAGCAACAACTCCGACCTCAGCGGTCCGCGCTATCGCTCGACCTTCAATGGCGATGAGCTCTTCGTGAACGAGGGACCCGCGGGCAAGCATGTGCTGTCGCCGTTGTCGCTGCTCGAAATGGCGCGTGCTGCAGTCCGGCAGGCATTGCCCGAACGGCCCGATTCCGCCGTATTGGAGCTGCACGATACGGCCTGGGCACAGCCGATCGTTGTCGACGGTGCGACGCAGGTGACGATTGCACTGTTCGCGGACGCCGAGGAGAGCATCGACTTCGAGATCTCCACGCGCGAAGGCGATCAGGACGTCGTCCATTGTCAGGGACGCGCGCTCGTCAGCCGAGGAACGGCGCCCGAGCCGCTGCCGCTTCAGCAGCTCGAACGCGAAATGACCGGCAGCGCAGAGGCGCCGGCGTCGCGTGCAATCACCGCCCTGCGGCGCGGCCACGAACAACTGCTGGCGCGCCTCCAATTACCGGAGGAAGCGAAGGAAACGGCAGCAGCGTTCATCCTGCATCCACTTCTATTGGACGCCGCACTGTACGCTGCCGCCGCGCTGCAGGTGACGGCACCGCAGTCGAATCCCGTCGAGCTCGAGACGTTACGTGTGTTCGCGCCGTGTACTGAGGAGATGGTCGCGTGGGTGCGTCGTGCCGAAACGTCGCATGGCGGTGATTCCGCCACGCTGGATATCGATCTCTGCGATGCGCGTGGCAACGTTTGCGTGCAGCTCCGCGGGTTGACGACGGGCATTCAGGCGACCGCGGTCACGGCGGCCGAGGCGCCGCGCGAGAGCGTAGCCAGCCTCGCCGCAATCCCGGTATGGCAGCCTGACGACGCTGCCGCCGCATTGGCCGACGACGGTGCAATGCATTTCGTGGAACACCACGTCATTCTGTGCGGCCTGCCGCGGATCGACGCGGGCAGCGTGCGGTCGTTGTTGTCGGCCAGCGACTGTTTGTCGCTTCAATCGTCAGAGCGGGAGAACGTTGCGGCGCAGTACAGCGAATATGCGCTGGCGTGCTTCGAACGGCTCAAGGCCATCGTGCAAAGCAAGCCACGGGGCAAGGTCCTCGTGCAGGTCGCAGTCGCGGACGACGAACAGACGCTCCTGGCCGGACTGGCGGCACTCTTCCGCAGTGCCGCACTGGAAGACCGCCAGCTCACGACGCAATTCGTGCTCGTTCCCGCCGATTCGACCGCGGAAGAACTGGGCCGTGCCTTGGCGGACGAAATGCGCCGCGGCGGCAATGCGGTGCTGAGGCTTCGCGACGGCGTACGGCAGGTACTGCGCTGGCAGGAAGTCGCAACCGCTGACACAGTGGCGCCGATTGCGTTCAAAGACGAGGGCGTTTATCTCATCACCGGCGGCCTCGGCGGACTCGGGGTGCTGTTCGCACGCGAGATCGTGCAACAGGCCCGCGGCGCGCGGGTGATCCTCACCGGCCGCGCGGCATCGAGCGAACAAACGCGTGCGCGTCTCGCCGCCATCGGTGGCCCGGCGGGCCGGATTGCGTACAAGCAGGTCGATCTCGAAGATGCGCGTGCAGTCACGCAGCTCGTCGCATCGATCGAAGCGGAGTACGGGCGGCTCGACGGCATTCTGCACAGCGCCGGGATGACGGCCGACAACTTCATCCCGAAGAAGACGGCAAGCGAATTTGCCGGCGTATTGGCGCCGAAAGTCACCGGTACAGTCCATCTCGATCGAGCGACGCGGCATGTCGACCTCGACCTCTTCGTGCTCTTCTCCTCTGCGGCCGCGGCGATGGGAAATCCCGGTCAGAGTGATTACGCCACCGCCAACGGGTTCCTCGACCAATTCGCCGCATACCGCAACCGGCTGGTGGCGGCGGGGGAGCGGCACGGCCGCACGCGCGCAATCAACTGGCCTCTGTGGGAAGCCGGCGGGATGGGACTCGATGCGGCGAGCCGCGAGCTGCTGTTCCAGACCACCGGCATGCAGCCGATGCCGGCCACAATCGGAATGGACTTTTTCCATCGCAGCATCGCGTCGCCACATGACCAGATGCTCGTCGTGACCGGTGAGCTGCCGCGCATGACGAGTTACCTGCAAAAATCAGGGATTCTGGAGCGGCCCGCCGAGTCGGAGTCTGCGCCGTACCAGTATGCGAACAAGGCGGAGGAGTTTTACTCCGATACGACCTCTCGCGCTTCGACTGAATTCAAGGAGGAGTATCTGACCTTCGCGCCGTTCGTGGAGAAGGTTCCGGGCTTCTCGATGTCGCGCGTGCTTCTGAGCCCGGAGGAGTTCCCGGACGAAGTGGCGTACGTCCTCGCCAAGCAGCGCGAAATGCGCCAGTTGCTGTTCTGCAAAGAGGATTTCCCGTCATTGACGTCGGTGCTCGACTTCGGTTGCGGTCACGGCACGGACGTCATTCAGATCGGCTCGCTCTTTCCGCACATTCAGGCGCACGGCTGCACGATCACCAGAGATCAGGCCATTCTCGGAAACCAGCGCATTGCGGGGAAAGGTCTCGACGCCACACGCATCCGCATCTATCACAAGGACAGCTCGCAGGACGCGTTTCCGTCGCGCTACGACCTCGTGTTCGGCGTGGAAGTGAGTTTCCACATCCGCAATAAAATCGGGCTGTTCAACAACATCTGCACGTCGCTGAACGACCAGGGCCGCATTCTGCTGGCCGACTATGTCTCGAATTTGCCGGGATCGGTCGACGATCCGAACGTCGAGATCAGCATCCCGACGAAGAAGGAGTGGGCGAGGCTCACGGCGCAATTCGGTCTGGAGATCGACGAGCTGATCGACGTCTCGCCAGAGATCGCGAATTTCCTCTTCGATCCCGATCTCAAGAACAACATCGGCAAATTGCCGGAAGTGACGCAGAAGACGCTCACGAATTACGCGAACCAGTCGGCATCACTGGAGCGCGGCTGGCTCAGCTACGTGCTGATCAAGATGAAGCGCAATGACACGCTGACCCAGGAACAGCTCGAAGCGCACAATCTCCAGAAGATCGAGGCCGCGACGCCATACCCGGCCGCACTGCAGGAAATGCTGCAGCAGCCGCATGTCCATTACCCGCCTCGCGATGCGTCGTCCACCGTCGCAGCCTCGACGATTCCGGTCGCGTCAGCCCGCGCAACTCGCGTGACCGATCGCCCCGCGATCGCGCCGGTTGCAGCGTCGCCGAGTCCGAAGCCGGATGCGGGAGCGTTGACGGTCGAGCAGTTGCAGCAGCAGTTGAAAGCGATTCTGGCGGCGGTGCTGCGCATCGACGCGGCGATGATCGACGCCGATCAGCCGTTCAGTGAATTCGGCCTCGATTCGTTCCTCGGCGTGGAACTGATCATCGCCATCAACAAGAAATACGGCACCGAGCTCTCCAACATCAAAGTCTTCGACTATCCGACCGTCAAAGAGCTGTCGCTGTTCCTGCTACAGGAGATCAAGGCGTTGCCTGGTCAGGCGACGGAACCGGTTGTCGCCGCCGCGCCGGTGACGCCGCAGCTGCGCGTGGCCAGTGCGCCGCGCAAGCTGCAGAAGAGGGCACGCGTCACCCGCACAGCCGCCGGCCGTCCGGCCGCGTCTCTAGAGAAGATCGCCATCGTCGGCATGTCGGGGCGCTATCCGCAGGCCGCCAATCTGAACGAGTACTGGAACAATCTCGCCCAAGGACGCGATGCGATCGTCGAAGTGCCGTCGTCGCGGTGGGACGTCGACCGGTATTACGATGCCGATCCCACCAGCAAAGACAAGACGAATTCGAAATGGCTCGGTCTCATGGACGACATCGACCGTTTCGATCCGCTGTTCTTCCGGATCTCGCCGCAGGAAGCGGAGTACATGGATCCGCAGCATCGCCTCTTTCTGCAGGAGAGCTACAGGGCGTTCGAGGACGCCGGCTATTCGCCGAGCTCGCTGAGCAACAGAAAGTGCGGCGTCTATCTCGGAATCTCGACCAATGAGTACACGTCGCTCCTCGCGCGCAACGGCGTCCGCTCCGCGCCGGTGACGAGTAACAGCTACGCGATCGCCGCGGCACGCATCGCCTATTACCTGAATCTCAAAGGGCCGGCCATCGCGGTCGACACGGCCTGCTCGTCTTCGCTCGTGGCGATCCATCTCGCGTCACAGGCCATCCTCAGCGGCGAGATCGACATGGCCATTGCGGGGGGAGTGAGTCTGTGGCTCACGCCCGATTCGTATCTGGCGATGAGCCAGGCCGGCATGTTCTCCCCCACGGGGCGGTGCAAGACGTTCGATGACGGGGCGGACGGCATTGTGGTGGGCGAAGGTGTGGGCGCGGTCGTACTGAAACGTCTCAGCGACGCCGAAGCCGACGGCGATTTCATTCACGGCGTCATCCTCGGGTCGGGGATCAATCAGGACGGCCGGACCAACGGCATCACGGCGCCGAGCGTCAATAGCCAGATCGAGCTCGAGCGGTCAATTTACTCGCGTCACGGTATCGACCCCGAAACCATCGGTTATGTCGAGACGCACGGCACCGGGACACGCCTCGGCGATCCGATCGAGCTCGAAGCGCTGGCCACCGTCTTCAAAGAAAAAACCTCGCGGAAAAACTACTGTGCGCTCGGTGCCGTCAAGAGCAACATCGGACATACCACCGCCGCCGCCGGTGTGGCGGGCGTCCAGAAGGTGCTGCTGTCGATGCGGCACAAGACGCTCGTTCCGACGCTCAACGTCACGAAGGAAAATTCGCGCTTTCAATTTGCCGACTCGCCGTTCTACGTCAGCCGCGAAACGAAGGCGTGGGAGGTCACGGCCGGCCATGCTCGCCGCGCCGCGGTCAGCTCGTTCGGCTTCAGCGGCACCAATGCGCATCTGGTGATCGAGGAGTATGTCGCGCCGGAACGGCCGTCCTCACGCGGCGGGGAGAGTCCGTACATCGTCCCGCTTTCGGCGCGGACGGCTGAGCAACTGCGGCAGCGTGCGCGCGATCTGCTCGATTTCCTCGAGACGGCGCCGGAGCCGGTCGACCTCGCCGCCATTGCGTACACGCTGCAGAGCGGCCGCGAGGCGATGGAAGAGCGGCTCGGTTTCGTGGCCGCTTCGCCTGCAGAACTGACGGCCAAACTGGCGGCGTACGTCCGCGGCGACAGGAACACCGACGGCGTGCATCAGGGCCGCGCCGATTTGGCCAATGACGGCATGACCATCATCGGCCGCGATGAGGACATGCAGGAAGCGATCGACAAGTGGATCGAGCGGAGAAAACTCCCGAAGCTGCTCGATCTGTGGGTCAAAGGTCTGACGTTCGACTGGGGCAAGCTCCAGGGCGAGCCGAAGCCGCGCCGCGTTCCGCTGCCGACGTATCCATTCGCGAAAGAACGGTATTGGATCGACGAAATGTCGTCCGGTCCGATGCTGGAGATCAAGCGCGAGCTCGACGTCGACATGCGATCGATCGAAGACATCATCAATCGAATCGGCGACGACACGATGGAGACGGCGCAGGCCGTAACCGCCTTGAAGATGCTGGTCTGACCCCCCGCCACCCGATCTCCCACGCCGCACATACCGAAGGTTTGACCCCAGAGAGACACGCGATGATCGACTTTATCGAATACGTAGTCGCCGAATTGAAGAGCAAGAGACTGTCGAAGACCGACGCGGTCGGACTGGTGCGGCAGTTTTCGGTCCGCCCTGCCGTGCCGGGTGCGGCCGCGGTCATTCACCCGCTCCTGCACAGAAACACCTCCGATCTGGATGGGCAGCGTTATGCCTCGACGCTGACCGGCGACGAGTTTTTCCTGGCCGA
>DASVUA010000714.1:0-4374 GCA_036387295.1 Thermoanaerobaculia bacterium
CCCCGCCGCTCCACCGGTGACAACCAATAACCCACACCTCTTGTCGAATTTGTGGCACAAAGCGGATTCCATTCGATGAGCCGCAGACAACCGACGACCCACAACCGGCAACGCTTCACGCAGGACGACGCGATCTTCGTCGCGATCTGCGTGGCCATTGCGCTCTCGTCGATTGCGATCGTCATCCGTTACTTCGGATCTGCGTTTCCCCAGGCGGCCATCGATTTTCAGTACGACCGCAATTCATCGCGTCCGCTGGCGGAGCGGCTCGTGCGGCGGCTCGGCATCGACACCGCGCCGATGAAGCACGCGGCGCGATTCGACGGCGACGACAGCGCGCGCATTTTTCTCGAGCGGACGCTCGGACTCGAAGCGGCGACGCGCGTGGAGACCGAGGACGTGCACGTCTGGTGGTGGAACCATCGCTGGTTCCGGCCACTGGTCGAGGAAGAGATCAGCGTCGACGTCGCACCGGGCGGCGAGATCGTCGCGTTCACGCACACCATCCCCGAGGAGCGCGCACTGCCAGGCGCGCTCTCGAATCCGCCCGAAGCGTTTCTCATCAGCATCGGCGTCGACGTCACGAAACTGCGCCTCGTCGATACGAGTGAGCGGCGGCTGCCGAAACGGATGCAGCGCATCTACACGTGGGAATCGCTCGACATCCGGCCCGCCGGCGCGTCGTACCGCCACACCGTCACCGTCGACGGCACGGTCATCACCGCCTATTCGCAGCGGCTCAAAGTGCCGGACAGCTGGATCCGTTCGTATCGCGAGATGCGCTCGAAGAACGCCGCCGCGAGCTCGATCGACCTGATTTTCAACGCGGCGCTGATGATCGGCGCGATCGTGATCTTCATCGTGCGGCTGCGGCGCGGCGAGCTGCCGCTCCGTTTTCTTTCCGCGATCGGGATCGCCAGCGTGCTGCTGGTCGGCGGCGTGGCGGTGAACGAGATTCCGTCGCAGCTCGCGTACTACGACACCACGACCTCCTACCCCGCCTTCCTCGGACAGCTGGCGTTCCAATCGGTGATGCGCAGCCTCGGGACGGCGATGATGCTGATCGTCATCTGCGGCGCCGGCGAGATTCTTTATCGCGAACGGCTGCCGAAGCAGCTCGCGATTCCGCGGCTCTGGACGCCGCGCGCGCTCGCCTCGCGCCGCGTGTTCCTGGCGATGATCCTCGGCTACGCGCTGGTGCCGCTGTTCATGGCCTACCAGGTGGTCTTCTACCTGACCGCGCATCGGTTCGGCGCCTGGTCGCCGGCCGAGGTGCCGTACGACGATCTGCTGAACTCCGCCCTGCCGTGGGTCGCGGTGATGTTCGCCGGCTTCTTTCCCGCGTTTTCCGAAGAGTTCCTGTCGCGCGCGTTCGCCATTCCGTTCCTGCAGCGATTCGTCCGTTCGCGCTGGACCGCGATCGTGATCGCCGCCTTCATCTGGGGCTTCGGGCATTCCGGTTACCCGAACCAGCCGTTCTGGATTCGCGGCGTCGAAGTCGGACTGGCGGGAATCGTCGCCGGCGTGCTGATGGAGCGCTTCGGCCTGCTGCCGCTGCTTATCTGGCACTACACCATCGACGCGGTGTACACCGCCACGCTGCTGTTCGCGTCGGGCAATACGTACTACATCGTCTCGGCGGCGCTGGCGACGCTGTTGTTCGCCATTCCGCTCATCGCCTCGGTTGCGCTGTACGTGCGCAACAAAGGCTTCGTGCCGGACGACGATCTGTCGAATGCGGCGATGCCGGTCGAATCGGCGCAAATTGTGTCGGGCGGCGCGGAGAGCGTCGATTTCGTTGCGAATGCCCTCGAGTTGAAGCCGGCGGCAATGACGCGCCGCAGCGGTTTGCTTTGTGTCGCGCTGCTCGTCATCGCGGCGCTTGCGATCGCCTTCAAACCGCGCTCGCCGCAGGATGCGGTCGAGTACCGGATCACCAAAGAGCGCGCGAAAGAAATCGCGCGTGCGCATGTGGCGTCGGAAGCGGAGCGCCCCTCGGAGGCAAACCAGTACGCGTACGTCATTGCGGCGCCGGTGGAAGGGTTCCGCTCATGGAACGAGCACTCGACGCGCGAAGACGGCGGCGCGCCGGGCGGGTTCGACAGCACGGCCGCGACGTGGCTGGTGCGTGGCGGCATGACCGTCGAACATCTCACCGATCTCTTCCGCAACCGCATCGAAGCGGGAACATGGAGCGTCCGCTTTTTCACGCCGCTGCAGAAGGAAGAGCTCTATCTCGAGGTCGATCCGCGCAGCGCGCGGGTGATCGGATACCACAAGTACCAGGCCGAAGAAGCGGCTGCGCCGTCGGTGACGCAGGCGGAAGCGCTCGCGATTGCGCGGGCCGCGTTCGCGACGTACGGCCTCGACGTGCGCGCCTTCGATCTCAAGGACGCGCTCAGTTTTCAGCAGCCGGTGCGCCGCGACTGGCTCTTTCATTTCGACGAGCGGACGCCGCTCGCGCCGAACGCGTTCCGCCGCGCGACGGTGCGCGTCGCGGGAAACGAGATCACGCAGTTCCACAAAACGATCAACGTGCCGGAGAGCGTCTATCGTGAAGCCAACACGCAGACGTTGCTCAACCTCGTGCTGTTCGTCGTCAAGATCGCCGGAATGGTCGTGCTGCTCGCGCTCGTCATCGCGGGGCTCGTCATCGCGACGCGCTCGCACGGACTGCCGTGGCGCCGCGCGCTGCGCTGGACGCTCTACCTCTCCGTCATTCCGGTCGCACGCTTCGCCGCCGACGCGGAGTCGCTCCTCTTCGGCTACAGCACGACCGTAGCGTGGGAGACGTTCGTGGTGGGCCTGATCACCGAGTTCGTGCGGCAGGTCGGTCTTCAGTGCGGCGTGATGTTCCTCGCGCTGGCGGGACTCGAGGCCGCCGTTCCTGCGGCGATGAAGGCGCTCACGCGCGAAGGACGGGCGCGCTATGGACGCGCGGCGGTGGTTGCCGTGCTGACGGCGCTCGCGCTCGTGACGATCGGCGGTGTGGCGCTCGATTTCGTGGCACACGCGCTGCCGTGGTCCGCCTCGGTCGAGCTTTCCGCGCCGCCGCAGGTTGCGACACCTTTGCCGGCGATCACCGAAGCGGCGCAGGCGTTGTTCGGCGCGATCATCCTCGCGGCCGCGGTCGCGCTCTACACGACGGCTTTGCCGCGCAAGCAGCTCGCGCTGGTCACGGTCGCGGCGATTTCCTGCGCGAGCGTCGATCCGCTCGTCACGCCTCGCCAGACGCCGCTGATGCTGGCGTACGCCGCCGCGATCGCACTGCTGGCCTGGGTCATCGCACGCTACGTCCTCGGCGGAAATCCACTCGCCTGGCCGCTGGCGGTGTTTACCGCAGGAACGCTGAGCATTGCCGCGACGTTGTTCGAGCAGCATCGAACCGATCTGCTGGTGAATGCGATCGCGCTCACCCTGTTCGCCGCTGCCGCGCTGGTCTGGGCGGCTGCACCGCGACCGTCGCAGCGAGGAGGGGTTCGCGATGGCTGAGTCGTTCCCGTCGCGGCCGCGGTGGAAGTTGCGGAACCTCGGGCGCGATTTCGTTGTTCGGGACAGAGCGGCCACGATCCGCTTCCGCAAACCGGGACGTGCGACGCTGTTCGCCACGTTCCGCATCGACCAGAGCGAGCTCGACGCAGTCCACAGTCTCACCGCAAACGGCGAAGCCGTCTGAAAAACGACCTTTATGAACCTCGGAATCGAAAGCTTTACCTACGCCGATCTCTCTTCTCACGAGCGACTCAAAGAGCTCGCGCTCACGTTCGACCGCGTGGTGCAGGAGCACGACGCGGAGCTGTTCGCGAAGTTCGATCTCTACCGCCACAACGTGCAGAGCGGCGCGCCGAACGGCGGCCTCACCGCGCCGGAAGAATCGGCGCTCCTCATCGCCGTCGGCCGCGAGCTCGGACAGTTCCTCACGCAGCTCTTTAAAATTCATCCGCACGTCGCGGAGCAGCAGGCCCGCGCGCGGCGTGACCTCGAGGTCGCGCGCTTCAAGCGCGAGTTCGTCTCGAAGCGCGTGGCGAAGATCCGCGAGCCGCGTGGCGGCAACGACGCCGCGGCTGCCGCGCTCGGCCGCGCCATCACGAACGAAACCGACGAAGAGCTCGCGCTCGCGATCACCGCAAACCGCCTCGTCGAGCTGGAAAAGGAGTATCCGCGCGGCGCGAAAGAGTACGCGCCGACCGTGGAAACGCAGCAGGCGCTCGCGCAGCTTCGCGCCTCCCTCGACGCTTCGCTCTTCAGAGATGTGGCCAGCGCGGCCGATGCGGATGCGACCGCGTCCGCGGCTGCACTGCACGCATTGACCGACCTCCTGGCCGACTACACCGCGGCGCAGTGGAGAGCGGGGCGCTTCGATGGCTGGACCTC
>DASVUA010000715.1:0-17848 GCA_036387295.1 Thermoanaerobaculia bacterium
GAAAGTCGGTCGAATCGCTTCGCAATCAGCTGACCACGGTGGAAGATCGGACGCGGAAGCTCGCGATCATCGCCGGAATCACCACGCTCGACGAATCGAGCCAGGGTGGTTCGGGCGGTGTCCGCAACGAAGAGCTGAGCGCCAATCCGTATCGCGACGACGTCGACAAGATGGCGTTCCGGTCGCACAGCCTCAACAAAGACCTTTCGATTCTCGAGCAGAAGTTCACCGCGCAGTCGCACCTGCTCTCCTCGACTCCCTCCATCGCGCCGGTTCGCGGCATTCTCACCGACGGCTTCGGCGGCCGCTCCGATCCGTTCACCGGCGAAGCAGGCCAGCACCACGCGATCGACATCTCCTCCGCGGTCGGCCAGCCGATCCGCACTCCCGCCGACGGCATCGTGGTCAAAGCAGAGTGGGCGAACGGTTACGGCAACGTGATCTACATCTCGCACGGCTACGGCTACTCGACGCGCTACGGCCACCTCTCGAGCTTCAACGTCCGCGCCGGCCAGCGCGTGAAGCGCGGCGACGTCATCGGCGCCGTCGGTTCCACCGGCCGCTCCACCGGCCCGCACCTCCACTACGAGGTCCGCGTGAACAACAACCCGGTCAATCCTCTCGAGTACATCCTCAACGCGTTCTGAACCAACGGAACACGCATCAAATGAAAACGCCGCGCATCAGCGCGGCGTTTTGTTTTGGGATCGCTGTTCTCGCGGACGTTCTGCAATCACGACTCGACGCGTTCCTCTTCACCCTTCGGCAGATCCCAGCGCTCGGTGATCCGCTCGTGCGTCAGCCAGCGCTCGCAATCGAGCGCCGCCATGCAGCCGCTGCCGGCAGCGGTGATCGCCTGCCGATAGACGTGATCGACGACGTCGCCGCAGGCAAAGACGCCCTGGATGTTCGTGACCGTAGAGTTGCGGTGAGGGAGACAGATGTAGCCGGCCTGGTCGAGCTCGAGTTGCCCGACATACGGCGCGGTGTTCGGCGTGTGGCCGATGGCGACGAAGAGTCCCTGCGTCGCAAAGTCGGTCGTTTCGTTCGTCACGAGATTCCGCAGTTTGAGTGCGGTGACGCCGTTCTCTTTCGAGCCGATCACTTCGTCGACGGTAGTGTTGAAGATGAAGTTGATCTTCGGATTGGAGCGCGCGCGGTCTTGCATGATCTTCGACGCGCGGAGCTCCTCGCGGCGATGCACGACCGTGACTTTGCTGGCGAACTTAGTGAGGAACGTCGCCTCTTCCATTGCCGAATCGCCGCCGCCGACGACGACGATCTCCTTGTTCTTGAAGAAGAATCCGTCGCAGGTGGCGCAGGAGGAAACGCCGAATCCGAGGAGCGCGAGCTCGCTCGGAAGGCCGATCTGCTTGGCCGATGCGCCCGAGGCGACGATCACAGCCGGCGCCTCGTAAATCCGCTGATCGGTCTCGACTTCGAAGGGATGCTGGGTGAAGTGAACGCGCTCCACCGGCTCGAGCGCGCTGAACGTCGCGCCGAAGCGCTCCGCCTGCTTGCGCATCTGCTCCATGAGCGCCGGCCCAAGAATCCCCTCGGGGAATCCGGGATAGTTCTCGACCTCGGTGGTGATGGTGAGCTGCCCGCCGGGCTGCAGACCCTCGAGCACGATCACTTTGATGTTTGCGCGGGAAAGATAGAGCGCCGCCGTGCAGCCGGCAGGACCCGATCCGATGATGACGACCTGATAGTCGGTAATGCGTTCCATGTCGGGCGCGAATTGTATCGCGCGGCTCCGGCTCAGGACCGGCGGCGCTGCAACATCCAGCTCGCGGTCACGACGAGCGCGGCGAACAGAACCGCCACGGCCATCTGGTCAGGGTGCGAGTGCGCGGTGGGCGAGGTATGGAGGAAGATCAGCGTCAACATGTCGCGGCCACGCACTGCAAACGACGGACCCGATCAGTCCTCCGCGCCCGCGTCTCGCCCGTCCTGTGGAGCGGCGGGCTCTCAGCCCGCCGATGTCTCTTTGCGGTCCGGCGGGCGAAGAGCCCGCCGCTCCACCATTCCGCTCCGTGGCACGGTCCCGGCACCGGGCGACGCGGAGGTTCTTTACGCGCCATGCAACACCAGCCGCTCGTCGTCACCGGCCCCCCTTCTGCTTCCGACCTTCGTCGCGGCAGCATCTTCTTCGTCGGCACCGCGACCGTGATCATCCGCTACGGCGGCTTCACGATCCTCACCGATCCGAATTTTCTGCACAAAGGCGATCACGTCCACCTCGGCTACGGGCTGCACTCCGAGCGGCTCACCGAGCCGGCCATCACGCTCGAACAACTCCCGCCGGTCGACTTCGTGCTGCTTTCGCACATGCACGGCGATCACTTCGATCATGTCGTCAGCGACCGGCTCGACCGCAACGTTCCGATCATCACCACCAAGCACGCCGCCGCCGCGCTGAAGGGCCTCGGCTTCAAGCAGCCGATCGCGATGGACACCTGGGACAGCATCGAAGTGGTGAAGGGCACCTCGCGCATGCGCGTCAACGCCATGCCGGGGAAACATGCGCCCGGCCTGCTGCGCCTCGCCATCCCGCCGACGATGGGGAGCATGCTCGAATTTTCCTCCGGTGCAAAGACGCCGCTGCGCCTCTACATCACCGGCGACACGCTGATTCACGAGCATCTCAATGAGATCCCGAAGCGCTATCCGGAGATCGACATCGGCCTTCTCCACCTCGGCGGCACGCGCATCGCCGGCGTGCTGCTGACGATGGACGCAAAGCAAGGCGTCGAAGCGATCCGCATCATCAACCCGCGCACCGCAATTCCGATCCACTACAACGACTACGGCGTCTTCAAATCACCGCTCGAAGACTTCAAGCAAGCCGTCATCGCCGCCGGCTACGAAAACCGCGTGCACTACCTCGCCCACGGAGACACGTTCGACATCGAGGTGCCGGAGAGCAGGCTTTAAGCGCACCTGCGGTGCGCGGCGTTGGGCGTTGGGCGTTTGGGGTGTTGCGGCTGACGAGATCTGTCTCGCGAGCCGCAAAACCCCAAAAGCCCAACGCCTGACGCCCCAAGCCCGCGAGCAACGCGAGCCCTCAGAACAACTTCTTTTCCGGAGCGATCGCTTCGAGCAGCGCTTCGCCCATGACCTGCTTCTGCCACTCCCGCATCGCGGGGACGTCGAGCGAGCCGCTGGTCGCGACGGCGGAGAGGATGTGGCGCGCGCCGAGGACGGACGGGTCGATCTTCAGCTCTTTGGCGTAACGGTCGCGGACGGTTTTGAGGCGATTGATGCGCGTCTCGAGCATCTTGTCGCGGATCCACGCCTTCGGCTCGGTCTTCTCCGGCAGCTCCTCCTCCGGAATCTCGAGGCCGCGGCGGACGATGGCGACGAGGTCGCGGCCGTAGCGATCGGCGTGATAGCGCGACACGGCGGGGATCGAGCCGAGATCGCGGTGATGCTCGGGCCTGGCCTTCGCGATCTCGATCATCGAATCATTGCCGAGGATCTTGAACGGCGGTCGATCGGCCTTGCGTGCGAGCGCGTCGCGCCAGTTGTACAGATCGCGCACGATGGCGAGCGTTCTGCGGTCGAGACCGGCCAGATTCTTCAGCTTGCGCCACGGCTCCATCTCGTCATCGTTTTCGCGATAGCGCACGGTTTCGAGGCGCGTGAACTCTTCGAGCGCCCACTCCCAGCGGCCGAGCGCTTCGAGCTCGGCGCGGAGTTTCGCGGCGAGCTCGATGAGGTAGTGCGTGTCGGTTGCGGCGTATTCGAGCATGTCGGGCGGCAGCGGGCGCATCGCCCAGTCGGCGCGCTGATGGGTCTTGTTCAGCTTGAGACCGAAATGACGATCGAGCAGCGCGGCGAGGCCGATGCCCTCGTATCCGAGGAGCTGCGCGCAGACGGATGTATCGATGAGATTCGTGACCGTGAAGCGGAAATCGCGATTGAGGATGCGCAGGTCGTAGTCGCCGCCGTGCAGCACCTTCGTGATGGCCGGATCCGCGAGCAGCTCGCCGAACCGCGCCAGGTCGACGCGGGCCAGCGGATCGACGATGAAATCGTCGCCCGGCACCGACAACTGAATCAGGCAAACCTTGTCAAAGTACGAGTGCAGCGAATCGGCTTCGGTGTCGACCGCGAGCTGCCCCGCGGAGCTCAATCGCTCCAGCGCACTGTCGAGCTCCGGTTGCGTATCGATCCACTTCATAGTGTTGCCGCCTCTCCCAGGCCGATGGACGCGAGCCGCTCGCGAAAGGCCTGCAAGTCGAACTCTGGCAACGATGTCAAAAACTGGACCGCTTCCTGATCCTCGGCCATCAAGAGCATGAGGGCCAGATCTTCAGCTCGTGGAATCTTGACCGTCCGGTCGTCCAGCTCGGTTGCGATTCCGACCGATACCATTCGGCCGTACAACGCGTTCGAAGCGAGCAGTACGTGCACGCGCAGCTCCCCTTCCGGGTCGATGAAGTTGAGCGGAATCAGGTCGAGCTCTTCGGTCGCGTCGAGCTCATCGCGATCGACACGAAACCCGCGATTGGCGGCCATCATCGCCACTTGTCCCTTCTGTTGTGCGGTCATCACGGCCAGCACGTCGACGGCACCGCTGGCGACCTCGACGTCCAGCCACGCCGCACGCGCGACGTTCCCGACGAACATCGTCTCCAGCTTGAGTTTGCCGAGCAGCTCGGCTGTCGCGTGAATGGCCCGGGAGTAACGCGCCGTTGCGCGGATGGGGTGCATTGAGCCGCGAGAGATAACACAGATGCGATAATGAGCACCAGCACCGCGACCGCGCCGCCGCGCCAGCAGGGTGCACCACCCACATGAAGGCCCGCCTCCTCGAAATCGTCCAGAAGCACTGGGGTTACTCGTCATTGCGTCCTCTCCAGGAGGAAGCGATGCTCGCCGCGCTCGCCGCGCGCGATTCGCTCGTCGTCATGCCGACGGGCGGCGGAAAATCGCTCTGTTTCCAGGCTCCCGCGCTCCTCAGCGACTCCGTGACGGTCGTCGTCTCGCCGCTCATCTCGCTGATGAAAGACCAGGTCGACGGCCTGCTCGCGAACGGCATTCCGGCCGCGCAGATGAACAGCTCGCAATCGCTCTCCGACGTGAAAGCGACCGAGCGCGAGCTGTTCGCGAAGCGGATGAAGCTCCTGTTCGTCTCGCCGGAACGGCTGGCGATGCCCGGCTTCCGCGACATGCTGCGCCGCGCGAACGCGAAGACGTTCGCGATCGACGAAGCGCACTGCATCAGCCATTGGGGCCACGACTTTCGTCCCGAATACCGGCAACTCCGCACGCTGCGCGAAGAGTTCCCCGAGGCCTCGTTTCACGCGTACACCGCCACCGCAACGCCGGAAGTGCGCGACGACATCGCGCGCCAGCTCGGACTGCGCAATCCGGCCGTGCTGGTCGGCGACTTCGATCGACCGAACCTCACCTATCGCGTGCTGCCGCGCCAGGACGAATCGAAGCAGGTGCTCGACGTCATCGAACGCCATCGCGGCGAGGCCGGCATCATCTACTGCACGCGCCGCAAGGACGTCGACGCGCTCGCGGAAAAACTCCGCCGGCGCGGCGAGAACGTCGTCGCGTACCACGCCGGCCTGTCGCAGGAAGAGCGGCGCGAGGCGCAGGAAAAGTTCTCGACCGAAAAGTGCGACCTCGTCGTCGCGACGGTCGCGTTCGGGATGGGCATCGACCGTTCGAACGTCCGCTTCGTCCTGCACACCGCGATGCCGAAGTCGGTCGAGCACTATCAGCAGGAGTCGGGACGCGCGGGGCGCGACGGCCTCGAAGCGGAGTGCGTGCTGCTCTACTCCGGCTCCGATTTCATGACCTGGAAGTCGATGATCGCCGACACCGCCACCGATCCCGAATACGCGAAGGCGGCCATCCGGCACCTCAACGACATCGATCGCTATTGCTCCGGCGCGAACTGCAGGCACAAGGCACTGGTCGAGTATTTCGGGCAGCCGTTCGATTCAGGACGCTGCAACGCCTGCGACATCTGCCTCGGCGAGACCGAGGAGGTCGAGGACGCGCTCATCGTCGCGCAAAAGATCGTCTCCTGCGTCGTCCGCGTGCGCGAGTCGTTCGGCGTCTCGCACGTCGTCGGCGTGCTGCGCGGCGAAGACACCGAGAAGATTCGCGACCGCCGCCACGACCAGCTCTCGACCTACGGTCTGCTCAAAGGCCATTCGCGACACGATCTGCGCGAGTGGGTGTATCAGCTGATCGCGCAGGAGTTCCTCGCCCAGACGGCCGACGAATACCCGGTACTGCGCCTCGGCGCACGCGCGCGTGACGTGCTGCGCGGCTTCGCGGAAGTGAAACTGCGGCAGCCGGCCGTGCGGAAGAAAGACGCGGCTCCGGCCGGATCGTCATCGTCGTCGCCCGCACGCTCGCGCGCCGCCGTGGACGACGGCCCGTACGATCGCGACCTCTTCCAGGCGCTCCGCACCTGGCGCCGCGACGAAGCGCAGGAGCGCGGCGTCCCGCCATACGTCATCTTCAGCGACCGCACCCTGCGCGAAGTCGCCCGCGTCCGCCCCACCACCCGCACCGAGCTCCGCGGCATCTACGGCATCGGCGACGCCAAAATGGAAGCCTTCGCCGAAGCCCTGATCAACGTCGTCACTTCGACCGAAGCCGCAACATAGCCGCCGTATCTCTGGTGGAGCGGCGGGCTCTCAGCCCGCCGACGTTTCAATGGCTCGGCGGGCTAAGAGCCCGCCGCTCCACCAGAAGCCGAGCATCAGTTTGGAGTGCGGCGGCAAAGCCGCCGCTTTCTACCGTGGCAGGAAGCGCAGCAGTTCCTCGACGTGCGGCCATTCTGTTGCGCCGTTTCCGATCGCTACGCGGACGCAGTACTGGTCGCGGAGTTTCGTGTGCGAGACGAAGAGTTTGCCGCTCGCGTTGTATTGCTCGAGGAGCGCCAGCGTTGCGTCGTCGCCTGCGGTCAGGCGGAAGACGACGACGCTGAATGATTGTGCGAGCACTTCGACGTCGTCGCGTTTGCGCAGTTCGGCGGCGAGGCGTTCAGCGAGTTCCACGTGACCGCGGATCACGTCGCGCAGTTTGTCGAGGCCGTAGTGCTCGAGCACCAGCCAGAGCTTCAACGCGCGAAAGCGGCGGCCGAGCTGCAGGCCGTAATCCATGTAGTTGATCTCGGCGCTGTCGGTGGTTTTCAGATACTCCGGCACGAGCGAGAACGTTTCGCGCAACACCTCGGGGCGGCGTGTGTACAGCACGCTGCAATCGATCGGCGTGAACAGCCATTTGTGCGGATTCGTCACGATCGAATCGGCGTACTCGATGCCGTCCCACAGCAAGCGGTACTCCGGCACGACCGTCGCCGAGCCGGCGTACGCGGCATCGACGTGGAACCAGCAGTTCTCCCGTTTCGCAATCTCGCCGAGGGCGCGCACCGGATCGACCGCGGCGGTCGACGTCGTGCCTGCCGTCGCCACGATTGCACACGGCAGTGCACCCGCCGCACGATCGCGCGCAATTGCTTCCTCGAGTGCGTCGGGCCGCATGCGGAACTGTTCGTCCGCCGCGATCTTGATCACGCCCTTCTGCCCGAATCCGAGCGCGAGCGCTCCTTTTTCAACCGACGAATGCGCGTGCTCCGAACAATAGATGCGCAGCGGCGGCAGATCGCGTCCGGCCATTCCTTCGCGACGGATGTCGAGCCCCAGCGCCTCGCGCGCGGCGGCGAGCGCGAGAAACACGTTGATCGACGCGGTGTCGTTGATGATCCCGAAAAGATCGCCCGGCAGCCCGAGCGCGTCGCGCAACCAGCCCAGCGAAAGCGTCTCGAGCTCGGTCAGCGCGGGAGAGGTTTTCCAGAGCATCCCGTTCGCGTTGATCGCCGCCGAAAGCAGCTCGCCCAAAATGCCGGCCTGCGAGCCGGTGATGCTGAAGTAGGCGAAGAACGAAGGGTGATTCCAGTGCGTGATGCCGGGAAGAATCTTCTCTTCGAACTCCGCAAAGAGCTCGTCGTACGACTTGCCGCCCGTCGACGGCGCGGCACCGAACTGCTTCGCGATGTCGCCTGGCTGCACGCGAGAGAGCACCGGATACTGAGCGATCGTTTCCAGGTAATCCGCGACCCAGTCGACGGCCTTGTGTGCAGCGGCGCGAAAGTCAGTGGTGTTTGCGTCGAGCTTCGGCATGGCGCCGCAGTCTAATGTTCTCGGTTGTCGGTTGTCAGTTGTCCGCGGAGTGTCGCCCGGGCAGAGGAACCGCGGAGAACCGACAACCGAGAACCGACAACCGAGAACCGACAACAAAAGGCGTTACGACGCGCCTTTGCCCGACAACACTGCAGGAATCGTCCGCAGCAGGATCTTGAGATCGAGCGCGGGCGACCAGTTGTCGATGTACTGCAGGTCGAGCTTCATCCAGTGATCAAAGTCCTGAATGTCGTTGCGGCCGCTGATCTGCCAGAGGCAGGTCAGTCCCGGTTTCATCGACAGGCGGCGGCGGTGCCAGCGGTGGTACGACGCCACTTCCTCCGGAATCGGAGGACGCGGCCCGACGAGGCTCATGTCGCCCTTCAGCACGTTCCAGAGCTGCGGCAGCTCGTCGAGCGAGAACCTGCGCAGCCAGCGGCCGACCGGCGTCACGCGCGGATCGTCTTTCGCCTTGAACACCGGGCCGTTCATCTCGTTGAGATGCGCCACTTCCTCGCGCCGCGCATGCGCGTCGGCGATCATCGTGCGGAACTTGTAGAGCGTGAACATGCGGCCGTTGAGACCGATGCGCTGCTGCTTGAAGAGCACCGAACCGGGCGAGGTGATCTTGATCGCGAGGACGGCGATGCCGATCACCGGAAACGCGAGCGCGAGCAGCAGCAGTGCGACCGCGACGTCGAGCAGGCGTTTCAGCGCGAGCTGCGTTTCGTTCGATGGCGTGGTGGTGAAGGTGAGGAAGGGAACGCCTTCCAGCTCTTCGAGCTCGAGGCGCGCGACGCGGTTCTGAAAGATGTTCATCGCCACGCGGGTGCGGATGCCGAGCTCCTCGCACATGATGAAGATCTGCTTCATCTCGTCGAGTTTCTTGCGCGTGACGGCGAAGACGATCTCGTCGATCGGCTCGTCGATCGCGCGGCTCTCGACGATGCGCTTGAGATCCGGCACGTTGCCGTAGACGCGGTAGCTCGCCCAGCCGTTCGAAAGGCGATGTCCGTCCGAAACGAATCCGAGGATCTTGTAGCCCCAGTATTTGTGGCCCACGATCATCCGCGCGATATCGGTGGCGCGGCGCCCGGTGCCGACGATCAGCACCGTGCGGTAGTTGAGACCTTTCGAGCGCACCCACCGCGCGAGAACGCGCACCAGAATCTTCTCGGCGACGAGAAGAACGGTTGCGAGCGCTGCGAACAGTACGAACCAGGAGCGCGAAAGCTGCCGCAGAGGCAGGAGGTACGCGAGCGTGGCGAGCAGGATATTGCCCACCATGACGGCGCGGATCGTCGTCAGCGCCTCGCGCGTCAGCGGAATCGTACGGTGCGAGTGGTAGCTGTTGTAGCTGAAGAGCAGCGCCGACCAGATGATCAGCACCAGCGGATAGATCTTGAGGTACTCGCGAAGAGGAAAGAGCCCGGTGGGGAAATGAACGGGATCGACGATCGGCAGAATCGTGTCGCGAAGGAAGAAGGCGGCGAAAAACGCCAGGGACGTCAGTGCGAGGTCGGCCCCGAAAACGATTCGCGCAACGACTTGCGCCTTCTGTTTCAGCATCTCGATCTATCTATACCGCAACGGTATACGGAGCGGAAGCCGCGAACGTCCAAGCCGATGCCGCTTACGTGGCGATCGCCTGGAACAGGCGTTCGTACGCATCCGTCACCCGTTCCCACGAGTACAACTCCTCGGCTCGCTTCCGCGCGCGCAGCCTGAACTCCTCTCGCAACGAGGCGTCGGCGAGCCATTCCCGAAGGATAGCGGTGAGCGTCTGTTCGGGCCGGAGCGAGAAGTAACCGACAGCGTCGCCCCCCACTTCCCGGTTCTCGGGGGTGCCGTGCGCAAGGACGCGCCCGCCTGACGCCATCGCTTCGATGAGCGCAGGGTGCGTCCCCCCCACCTCTGTCGCCTGGATGTAGACGAGCGCGTTCCGCTGCAGCGTGCGGTAGTCGCGTCCATAAAGCGCGCCGGGGAAGAGGATGCGGTCGCTGGCGTGGCGGTGCAGCTCGGCCACGAGGTCGTGCGCGTACAACCCTTTGCCCAGCATGACGAGCGGCGGCGCGTCGGCGAGCTGTTCGTACGCGAGCACCACTTCGAGCGGGTTGTTCTCCGGCTCGAACCGGCTGACGTAGAGGATGTAGTCGCGCACGCCGAGGCGCGTGAGGACGTCGGAGTCCTCCTCGACCGGAAAATCGGCACCGTACGGGATCGTCACCGGCGCCGCGGCGTAGTTTTCGCGGTAATACTCGGCGATCACCGCGGCATCGGCGATGAGAGCCGTTGCGGAGCTGACCGACATCGCCTCGCCGATCGAGTAGACCGCGCGGCCGAGGATGTTCCACTTGCGGCGCTTGCGCTCGATGCCGTCGACGTTGATCGCACAGGGGATGCGCGCTGCGCGGAGAAGCGGGAGCACGAACGCGTTCGCGGCGTTGCAGACGAGCACCGCGTCGAACTCGCGGCGCATCGCGTCGAGCGCGGAGAGAAACGCGTGCGACACCGTCTCGAGATACTTGTGCTTCGCGGCCGGGAGCACGATGCGATGCACGCCGTTCCAGACGGGCGGCCCCGGCTCGCGGCAGTAGACGCTCACCTCGTGGCCTCGCTCGGCGAGGCGCGTCGAGAGCTCGGCGGCGAACGTTTCGAAGCCGCCGTAATTCGCCGGAACACCGCGCGTGCCGAGAATCGCCAGCTTCACCGGAACCACCTCGCCAGCTCGCGATCGCTCACCTTCCGCCGCTGCTGGATCGCGCGCCGCTTCGCCACGACGCGCTTTCGGTTTCGCCAGAGCCATGGAAAGGCCGGCAGCGAGCTTCGTTCGACTGTCAGCGCGGCGGCGAGCACGACGAGATCGCGGGCAAGCTCGAACGGCAGGTTGCGCAACGCGAGATAGACGCCCTGATTCTTGAGCCGCAACAGAAAGCGGTTCTTCACCGAATGCATGTTGACGTCGGCCGGCAGCTCGCGGCGCGCGGCCGGGGTGACGCGGCGCACGTGATACGCGACGGCGCCTGGATCGCAGAGCGCGCGCCATCCGAAGAGCCGGCCGCGCCAGGCGAGATCGGCGTCCTCGCGATAGGCGAAAAAATCCTCGTCGAAGATCTCGCCGCCGACTGCGACATCGTGCAGAAAGGAGGTGCGGAACATCGCCGCCGCGCCGGAGACGCCGAAAACTTCGAAGGGGGTATGACTTGTCATCCTGAGCCGCGAAGAGGGCGAAGGATCTTCTCCGTGGCGCGCCGGAAGGTCCTTCGCTGCGCTCAGGATGACAGGACTCACGATCCGCTCCCCCTGCGCGAGATCGAGATGTCGTCCGTTCCGGGTCATGCGAATGCCCATCGAGTCGATCTCGTCCGTCGGCTCGATCTCGGTGCCGCGGGCGCGGATCAGGAGTCCGGTCGCCGAGCCGACGTCGGGCGCCTCGAACAGCTCGGCCAGCCGCGCGGCGTAGTCGGGCAGCAGGTAGCAATCTGGATTGAGGAGGAGCACGAGCTCACCGCGTGCGATGGCGATGGCCTGATTCACCGCCGCGCTGAAGCCGCGGTTCGTGTCGTTGCGCACGAGCGTCGTGACCTGCGGCTCGACCAGCGCGACCGAATCGTCCGCCGACGCGTTGTCGATCGCAATCAGCTCGACGTTTCGATGCGTCTGCTGCGCGATGCCGGCCAGGCAGCGGCGCAGGTATTGCGCGCTGTTCCAGGTTACGAGGACGACGGAGACGAGTCCGCGCTCCATCGATCGAATGCCTTCCTCAGCACGTTTGCGTAGGCGCGAAACGCGTCCCAGCGCCCGACGTCGCGCGGGTGCAGGCCGACCACTCCCGCCGCGCAGCGCAGCAGCATGCCGGCGATGATCGCCCAGCGTAACGCTTCGCATTGCGGCGGGCGCATCCATTTGCGCGCATAGCGCCACATGTTGCGATACCAGACGTCGACGAAGCCGGCGAAGCGGAGATGCTCGAGGCTCGCGCCGCCGAAATGCCGCGCTTCCGCTGCCGGCACGACCCACACTTCCTTCTTTTTGTCCGCGAGGCGGCGGCAGTAGTCGACGTCTTCGAACCAGGCGGGCGAGAACTGTTCGTCGAGCGGGCCGATCTCGTCGACCACTTCGCGCCGGATGAGCAACGCGGCCGCGGCCGGCTGTTCGATGCGCCGCGGTTCGGTGAGGTCGAGATCGCGATACCGGTACCGCGCGGTAGTCGCGTTCTTCGGGAAAACTTTATCGAGCAGCAACACCTCGGCGGCGAGCGTTCGGAGCGACGGCAGGCGCCGCAACTGAAATTCGCGCTGCGAGCCACCTCCTTCGTCGATGAGCAGCGGCGCGGCGGCAGATGCGTGCCGGTGTTTTTCGAGAAACTCGAAGAGCGTCGTGAGCGCGCGCGGCGCGAGCTCGCAATCGGGGTTGAGCAGAAAAACGTAGCGCCCGCGCGACGCATCGAACGCGTTGTTCGTCCCCGCCGCGAAACCGGCGTTGGCCGAACTGCGCAGCACCTGCACGCCGCGCAGGCGCGAGAGCGTCGTGTCTTTCGAGGCGTTATCGTGCACCAGCACTTCGTACGCGATGCCCTCGCAGGCGGCCGGAATCGCGCGGAGACAGCGGTCGATCCACCGCTCGCTGTTCCACGTCACGATGAGAATCGAAAGGTCGAGCGGGCGCGTCTCCGTGTGAGGGAGTGAGTCGCGCCCGGGGAGACCGAGCGTTTCGTGCCGCGCTTCCGAAACTACGTTTGCCATTGCTTGATCGCGCTGACGAGCGGGCGTGTCACGACTTCCCACGCGTACCGCGGCCTGATGCGCTCGAGACTTTCTACGGAGGCCGAGTGCAAACCGTCGTCCGTCAGGAGCCGGCGGATCGCGTCGACCACCGCGCCGCAGTCGCCCGGCGGCACGACGATCCCGAGTCCTTCCGCCTCCACCAGGTCTGCCGCGAAACCGCCTCGCGAGGCGATCACCGGAATCCCGGCCGCAATCGCGTCGAACAGACGCGTGCGGATCGAGTAGTCGGCCTCCGCCGTACGACGGTGCAGCATGATAGCGATTTTGCCGGCGCGCAGCCATGCGAGGCGCTCGCGATACGGCACCCATTGCTCATTTGCTGACACGTGCTCGCCGCCGCGGGCGAGCAGCGCTTCGAAGCGGTTGTCGCGGCGGCGGTCGATGAGATCGCGATTCGGACGCGCCCGCCCGAGGAAGAGAAGCTTTGCGCGGACGCCGAGCTCGTTCACCCGCACGATCGCCTCGACCGCGGTGGCAGGATCGAGCCACTCCCAGACGCCGCCGCCCCACACCACGACGTTGTCCTGCGGTTTCGCGCAGACGCGCGTCTCGCCGGGATCGATCCCGAACGGCACTTCGATCCACCGCGTGTCGCTACTCTGCAGCCGCTCGTAGAACTCGCGCTGCTTTGCGGCGGCACAGATGAGCAGATCGGCGCGCCTCAGCGCGGCGGACAGCCGCCACCACTCGGCCGCGAGATGCACGCGCTGCCGCGGCGAGGGAGCGTTGCCGTACAGCTCGCGCAGCTCGAGCACGGTCGGATCGAAGAGGTCGTAAACGATGCGCTGCCGCGGATGCCGTTTCCCGAACCCGCGCGCCGGCTGCCCGATGAGGACGTCGGCGTCGCGGAGCGCCTTGCGCGCGGAGGAGGATGCGTGTTCGAGGATTGTCAGGTTGTGCGGGAGGTTGCCCGTTGACCGTTGCCCGTTGCCCGGGCGGTTCGGCTCCAGGTTGCCCGTTGTCCGTTGCCCGTTGCCCGGACTGTTCGGCTCGGGCGACACGGCCCGGGCAACGGGCAACGGGTCACGGGCAACCTCGCTCCCGGCAACCTCGCTCTTCGCGATCAGCGTCGTCTCGAAATGCTTCGCCAGCTCGGAGGCGAGATGCCACGCGCGGATGCCGGGGCCGGCCATGCGATCACCGACGACGTCGGGCGTGTGAACTACAACCTGGAACATAGACCTTCGATCACGCCGCGCGGCGACGTACGGCCGCGCAGAGCGAGCCGCGCATCTTCCCACAGCAGCGCGCGAATGCGTCCGGCGCCGCGATGCAGGCGGGCGACGAAGTAGCGGTTGCGCGTCCGCAGCCGCAATGCGTCGCGTCCGAGGATCGACGCGCTCTGCGAACCGCGATGCGTCGCCTTCACGACCGGCAGGACAGCGGTGCGCCAGCCGTTTCTGCGCAGCCGCGCCGAAAGCTCGACGTCTTCGTAGTAGGCGAAGAACCGTTCGTCGAAGAGCCTGTCGCCGATCGCCGCGCGCCGATAAAGCGTCGCCGTCGCGGAGACGCCCCACGCCACGGCGAGCATCGAGCCGAGCTGCGCGCCGTGGCCGATCTGGCGGAACGTGCCGTCGCTGACGTCGATCCCCGCGCCGTCGATGCGGCCGTCGGGGCGGCGGATGATGGTCTGCGCCGCGGCGAGCTGTTCGTCGCGGTCGAGCGACGCGCGAACGGCAGCAAGCCAGTCGCGGTCGAGCACGACGTCGTTGTTCACCAGCGCAACGTACGGCGTGGTGGAGTGACGCAGCGCAGCGTTCGCGCCCCCCGCAAAGCCGAGGTTCGTTTCACTCCGGATCGCGTTCGGCACCGGCACGCGCGAACCGTTGTCGAACACGATGATGTTCGTCTCGACGGTCTGCGCGCGGATCGAAGCGAGACATTCCTCCAGCATCGCACCACCGTCGACGTCGAGCACGATCACGTCGATCATTGCAGCTCCATCCGGTCGACGTTCAATGCGCCGCTCACGCAGCGCAGCGTCACGCGTCCGTCTTCGGGGATCGTGATCCGGATGCGCTGGTATTCGGGATGCGGCTCGACGTGATACGCGTGGCCGCCAATCTCGAACGTCGCGCCGAGGCCGGTGATCGCGTGCAGCGTGTGCGTTCCGCGGCGGGCAAGAAAGGAGAGCGAGTGGCCCGACTGCACGATCCAGCCGCCGCGATACGTCACGCGCATCATCGTGTACAGCTCCGGGTAAAGCTCCCCGCCTTCCTTGATCACGTGCGCGTCTTCGAATTCGACACGCGCTCCCGGTTGCTTCCCGGAATGAAAACCGGCCGCGAGGAGCAGCGCGAAGAGCGCGATGAACAATGGCGTGGCGGAGGTCTGTCGTGCTGCATTGCGGCGCAAGGCGGTTCGGACCGCGGCCACGATGCACAACGCGGAAAGGACCAGGACACCGATCCACGACGCGTCGTTCATCCGGATGAAGCTCGGAAAAAGTCGCGAGAAATCGGCGCGATAGGTGTGCGAAAGCCACTCGCCGAGCGCGTTCTCCCCATTCGCGATGTGAAAGAGACGCCACGGATAGCGCAGCCCATGAATGGTGAGGCCGAGGGTCCAGAGCGCCGCGATGGCGATCGCGCCACGGGAGATGCGATCCCACATCGACGCCGCGCCGAGCGCGAGCACCGGCATGAGGAAGACGAGATAGCGCAGCGGCGGCGCCCATCCTCCGAACCATTCAGGGCGCGGGAGCAGATAGAGGATGTAGAGCGAGGCGGCGAGCATGCCGGTGCGGAAGCCGCGCGGCATCATGCGCCATTGCGTCACGGCGAAGAGGCCGAGGAGGTAGAACGGCGCCTGAAACGGAATGCCGCCCATGCCGTCGGTGAGGAGGCCGAACAAGCCGGTGACGTAACGCTCGGCCGGTGCCGGCAGCAGTTCGCGCCACGAATGCACGTTGGTGGCGTCGCCGGTGACTGCGTAAAGGAGGAGCAGCGGCGCCATGACGACGAAGAGGACGAGCGCAACGTCGCGGAGCGGGAGTGGCGCGTTGCCGGTCTCTTTCCGGCCACTTCGAATGCGCCTCGCCACCGGGCCGAAGATCGTGCCGATCAATCCGGCGGCGACGAGCGCGAAGCGCAGTTTCAACAGGACCAATCCGAGGAGCGCCGGCAGCCACCGTTTGATCCGTTGGTTCCGCACACCCCGCAGCGCTTCGACGAAAAAAAACGCCGCCGGCACCTCGGGCCAGATGCGCGTCGCGTAATAGAGTACCGGCGGCGCGAACGCGAAGAAGGGAAAAACGGCGCGTATGTGCTCCTCCGCGACACCTTCATCCTCCATCCATCGCACCGTCGAGCGCACGAGCAGTACGCCGAACAACGCGATCGTGGCGAGCGCGCCGGAGACGCCGAAGAGCGCAAAACCGGGCACCAGCAGCAACGAAAGGAATGGCTCGTGCCGCGAATACTGCTCGCCGCGCGGCCCGGTCGGATCGTTGAACTGCGGCCCGCTCTTGTGCTCCGCGTATTGATTGCGCAGGTCGAGATCGAAGTCTTCGACGATCGACTCGGTGACAAAGAGATAGAACGGCTCGTCGCCGTCGAGGGCATGTCGCGCGATCACCGGCAGTGCGAGCGCGTAGACGATGGCGGCGAGCAGCGCCGCGCGATTGGCGGACCAGCGAACGTCGCGTCCCTGGGCGATGAATACCGCGAGCGTGACCAGACCGATGGTGGCAAGCGCAATCGCACCGAGCAATGGTTCGACCGCAGGAATGCGGCGCCAGACGACGAACGCAAAAAGCCACGTCATCGCGATCGCGCCGTAGTACGCGACGAGCGTGCGCCGCCGCAGCACAAGGAGCGGTGCGACGAGCAGTGCGATGACGGTCGCGGCGATCACTCGAATCCTTCGACCTGCAGCGACGCATTCGCCGGCAGCGACGCGTCGGCGGTGACGCGAATCGTCTTCGCGCCACGCGGCAACGCCACGCGCCCGGCGCCGTCGAGCCAGGCGTCGTAGCCGTAGCCGCGAATCGTCCCGGCTGGATCGCGCGGCAGCGGATTGCGCGCGCCGTACACATGGTCGCGCCGCAATGCGCCCCAATCGGCGGCGTCGCCGATGCGGACGGCGATCGCTCCCGGCTCGATCCGCCCGAGGAGTGCGCCGCGACGGAAATGCGCGACATTTGCGCCGGAAACGACCAGCGACGAGACATGCTCCGGCACGTCGAGCGTCAACGACTTGCGCGGTGCGAGGGCGATGCCGACCGGATGCCGCGGCAGGCGCGCGTCGGCTTGCCTCAAAAAGTATGGAAAGGCGCGCGCGACGACGCCGCTCCAGGCGAAGAAGAGCAACGCGAACGCGACGACGGCGGTCGACAGCCACTGCCAGTCGAGCCGCGGCATGCCGAACGTGCGCGCGGCGATCGCGATCGCGAGCACGAGCAGCGGAATCACGAGCGTCCGCAACGGAATGGCCGGCGTGAGCAACGCCGTGATCGCGGCGACCGCGACGGCAAACGGCGTTCGCCCGAGCACGAACACGATCGCGAGACAGAGCGCGAGGAGCAGCAACTCGCGAAAGAGAAGCACGTTCGAGAGCGGAATCCAGCGCAACAGAATCACGACAACGACCAGTTGATGTGGAGTGCGGCGACGCCACTCGCCGCTCGGCCTGGCGGGAGCAGAGCTGCCGCGCGTTTCGGCTCGCCGCACTCCGGACAATGCAACCGCTGTCGCGACGATCGCGCCGAACGCCAGCAACCGCGTCGTCTCATCGAACAACGCGATCTCCGCGATCACCAGCAGCGGCACTCCGAGCATGATCGAGGGATACGAAATCGCCGCGCAGACCGTCACTGCGAGCGCGAGCAGCGGCAACGCGTCATCGATCGGCGTCGGATGATGGACCGCCAGTTTGCAGGCGTACGCCGCGAGGGCGGCGGTC
>DASVUA010000716.1:0-3346 GCA_036387295.1 Thermoanaerobaculia bacterium
CATTCACGAAAACGTATTCGATTCCAATGGGCTTCCGAAAGGGATGTTGATATGACGCGCGAGCTGCAACGATTTTCGGATCGAACATCACGATGTCGGCGTAATAACCGGCTGCGATGCGTCCACGGCCGGTGAGACCAAAGAATCGGGCCGGCAAATCTGTCATTCGGCGGATGGCCTCGCTGAGGCCCGTGACCTTTCGTTCCCGTACGCTGTAGCCGAGGAACTTCGCAAAGGCTCCCCACCCGCGCGGGTGCGGGGCGGAGCGCCCGTTGTCCCACCGGATCGCGCTGTCGGAGCCGATCATCGGCGACAGTGTTCGCTGGATTCGTTCGACAGCGTCGGGACAGATGTTGTGATAGATCATCTGAGGACTGCCGCGGCCGGCGAGGTCGAGCACGAGATCGAGCTGCGTTTCCGGCGAGGTCACACCGCCGTGTCGCGCCCGGTCGATCGCGCCGATCGTCAGCCCCGCCCATGAACGATGCTCCGCGACATCCACAACGCGTGCAAAGCGGAAGTCTACATAGCCATCCTCGGCAAGTCGCCGGCGCAATTCGCGCTTCAGCTCCTCACGCCGCGTGCGCAAAGCATTCCGGCGCTCGCGCGGCCCAAGCCGGAAAAACCAATCGGGCAGATAGACGTCCAGCGTAGTACTGGCAGCGGCGTACGGATACTGATCGACGTACAACGGATGAGCGCGACGTCTCGCGAACAGATCGAGGAGCGGATCGACGAGTGCACAATTGCGGGGACCGCTCACTTTCAGATGGGAGATCAACAGAGGAATGCGTGCCTGCTCGCTCAGAGACAGCACCTCGCGCGCGGACGCAACGACATGTTTCGCCTCGTTGCGCATGTGACTCGTGTGCACGCCGCCCCGGCGTGCTGCAAGGCGCAGCAGGCGAAACATTTCGTCGCGCGTGGCGAATCGACCGGGAACGTATTCCAGCCCGGTGCTCACGCCGACCGCACCGGCGGCTATCTGACGTTCCAGCAACTTCGACATCGCAGCCAGCTCCGCGGGTGTTGGCGAATTCGCGGAGTGCCGCATGACTGCTTCACGGATTGTATTCAACCCGGCCAGAGCGGCGATGTTCACGTTGCTGCCACGCGATTCAACGATCGCCCGAAACTTGCGCAGGTCTCTCGGCGATCGGCCGCAATTTCCCACGACCATCGTCGTCACACCCTGCATCACGAAGTTCTCGGCACGAATCGAAGACGAGGCGTCGGCGATGCCCAAATCCGCGTGTGAATGCGTGTCTACGAACCCGGGCGCTACCGCCAGCCCCCGTGCGTCGATCTTTCGCTTCGCAGCGACGCGCCACGGAAGCCGCCAGCCACGCCACACAGCAGTGATCCGATTTCCCCGAATCGCGATACCGCCCTCGAATGGAGCCGCGCCGCTTCCGTCATAGATCATCGCGTTCAGGATTGCAACGTCGCCGATGGCGCTGGGGCGTCGCAAAAACCAGATCATGGCGATAATGATGATCATCGCAGCGATCGTCAGGACTGCAATGACGCTGAAGGGACGAACGTAACAACGCCGCGTGTGGCGGTTGATCCTCACCGCATCGCCTCCTGGATCTGGCGGAGGGAGTTGCTATATCGGCGGACATCATCCGGATCGGACGAGTACTGGATCGCGCGTGTGTAGTAGTCGATCGCTTCAGGGTATTTCTTGCGCCGGTAGGCAATGCGACCCAGCGCGCTCAGGATCGACGGCCGTGACGGCGAGGTTTTCAGGGCACGTGACATGTAATCCTCGGCACGCAACCACTGTTCGTGCTGCATGTAGTATTCGCCCAGGTTTTTCGCCGCCCAGGTGAAGGCAGGGTCGGCCGCCACCGCCTGCTCATAATGGCGCACCGCTTCCTCTTCGTCATGGAAAGGTGAATTTTTCTGCATGTACAGCTTGGCGATGCCGTTGATGGCGAGAACGAACGTCGAGTCGTACGCGAGCGCGCGACTATAGCTTTCGAAGGCGGCGCGGTGATCACGGCCTTCGTGCAGGTGACGCTGTCCTTCGGCGTACGCTTGTCTGGCCTTGTACGAAACATCATTCGGCACGAGTGTCGCCAGGAAGCTGTAATAACGCTCCAGGCGCGTCCAACTCAAGTCCATGGAGGATTCATTATAAAAGTTTCTCAGGTGCCGGTCGGCCTCGGGCTGGAGTTGCTTCACGATCATTCCCACGGCCGTCGCGAGCTCCGCCGACCCCGGATTTTTCTTCGCCTCTGCCATGTAGGTGTCGTACGCCGAATTCTCGTCGGGAGGAACGAATCGCCGCTCAGAAAGTGCCTTCGCGATGCGTTTCGAAAACGTGTAGCGCGCGCCGAATGAAACTGCCAGTGCGATCACGATCACCACGGCTATTGTTGGAACGAGCAGTTTGCGAACCACGCGCTCCATGCGGACCGCGAGAGATGGTGCCGCAGTTTCCGGAGGTGACGCAGTCATCGCTGACGACGACCTGTCGGACGCCGGCCGATCGCCCTGGATACGGACCTCTGGCGCAGTTCTTCGCCAGTCGAGTTCCGGCGCCGCTTCGACCAGGTGAGGCGACAGTGAAATCGCATTCGCGCAGAATGGGCATTCCTCACGCGCCGAAAGAAACACCCCCTCCTCGGCACAGTCGTGCTCGAATTCACCGGGCTTGGTATCGCCACACGCGGCACAGCACAAAGAAGTCGTACTCACGGGGTTCAGGGTAAACACGCTGCACATCCTGCAGAGGCTGCGCTGTCCGAAAGTCGTGCCGCAGAAGACACATTGCGCAGCCGGAGCGTGTCGTGCGAATTTCCAGACGGTGTCGCAACCCGTACAGAGCTCGAGAAACGTGTGGGAGGAGAACGGGTAGTTGTCGGTGAGCTCGTGTGGCGTTACATTGCACTGGATTGGTCCGTTTCCGTCCGAGATCCGGAAGCGAACCGAGTGCGCCGGACAATACGCGTTCAGCCTCCGTCGTACCGCCGCCGCAGTCATGATGCGCGGATCTCCAGCTTCCCGCGGGTGGCGAGGCGCCACCCGTTGCCACCGATGCTGACGGTCGCAGGCTCGACTACGTACAAGTCGCCTGTACCGAGAGGGCTGCAGTCATACGATGACTTGTAATAGAGCTTGTAGACCTGCGTAGTCATTGGCTCGTGCGCCGGAATGATGTAAACGTTCGCCGGTCCCTCTTCGACGAGATAGAACGCGCCGTTGTCCGACGGAACGAACAGGTTCTGATCGACGTCATCAGCCTGAACGCGCAGCTTTGCGGACTTCGCCTGCGCGAATGTCGCGGCAGGTGTCGGGAATCGCGGTGCGTCGGGTGAAAAGGACGGTGTGCGCTCGC
>DASVUA010000717.1:0-2009 GCA_036387295.1 Thermoanaerobaculia bacterium
GCACCCCGCCGGGCCGCCTCGATCGCAATTTCGATGTCGTTCATTGCGCGCGGATTGTAGTTGGATTGGGGGCGGGGGAGGTGCGGTGGCGGAGTGGTTGGTTGTCGGTTGTCGGTTGGCCGTTACCCGTTACCCGTTACCCGTTACCCGTTACCCGTTGCCCGTTACCCGGGCTGTGCTGCGTGGTGGGGGCCACTCGCGACTCGCAACGAGCAACACCCTCGCAATCTCGCAACACCGCCCCGCGGCAACGGGCAACGGGCAACGGTCAACTCGACCCCGACCACAGGCAACTCGACCGGCCCACGACCCACCGCCCCTCTTTCCATAAAGACACTCATCCGTTACTCTCTCCAGCCATCCAGTGAGCATGAGAGGGAGTTCGCAGCGGCGCCGTGAGGCATCGGTGGTGAGCGCGCGCGCGTTCGGGTGGGATCGCGCGCTGCTTGCGACGTTGCGTCATTCGTCGCTTGCCTTCGACGAGCCGGTCGTCGCGACGCCGCTCGGGGCGATCAAGGAGCTCGGGACTCGCGACCGGTTGTCGCTCGTCGCGCAGTTCGCGGCGCATCAGGCGCTGCTGCAGTTCGCCGGCCTCGCGGATGGCGAGCTCGATGCCGCTGAGTGGGCGGTCGTGCAGAAGCGCGGGAGCGATGTGCGGCTGATTCGCGTCGCGGCCCGCACGTGCGATCCGTCTGTCGCGCCGCCGGTCGTCACGCTCGCGCACGATTTCGCCGCGTGCATCGGAGCGCGGCTCGACATCCTCGAACAGCCGTGGGCACGCGCCGACGCGATTTACGCGGAAGCATTCTCCCGCGTCGCGCGCGACGTTGCTGCCGATCTCAAATGGATGCGAGCCGCTGCGTGCGGCGCGATCGCGGCGCCGGGGCCGGAAGGGTTGCGCGCGCTCGAGCCGGGCCGCCGCGGCTACAGAGACGCGGCATGCATCGAGTCGGTGCAGCGATTCGCGCAGCTCGAAGGAGCCTGCCGCGTCGTGGTGCTGCGCGGTGCGTCTCCGCTCGCGCGCTACTCAGCCCTCGGCACGCTGGTTTCCGACCGCACGCTCGACGTGGCCGCCGCGGCGGAGCGCATCCTCGCCACGACCTCACGCGCGCCGCATCTGTTCGTCGTCGCCGACGCGTCCGCGTTCGACGAAGGATCGCGCCAGGTCGTCGATCTACTCGCGAACGCGCGGCACGGCACCTGGTGGATGCCGGCGGGCGACGATCCGCTTCCTCCGACGCAACCGTTCATCATTGCGCCGCGGCTCGCCGCACGCGCCGCGTTGCGCGTCGAGCACGAGACGTTCGTCCATTCGCCCGCATTTGCCGCCTATCTCGCCGATGGCGAGGTGCCGGCGCCGGCGACGACGCTTCCCTCGCTCGCCGAGCCGGCCCGCTCGTACATCGGCGCGCTCGCACTTCTCGGCACGACGATTCCGCGCGAGCTGGCCACCGCGTTTCTCGGCGAGTTTCTGTTCCGCGGAGCGCTCGAAGAGCTGGCGGTGACCGGCGTCAGCTCCGTCGATCGCGATGCGTACACCTTTGCCGGAGACGCTGTGCGCGAAGACGTGGCGCGCCTCATTCCCGCGGCCTCGCGGGCGGCGATCTGCCGCGTTGCCGCGTCGCATGCGAGCGGCATTCGCGCCGCGCTGCTGTGGCTCGACGCGGGCGACGCCGCCGCTGCCGCGGACGCACTCGAACAGACGCAATTCGCGAATGCCGAAGAGACGGTGGCCGCGCTGCGCCGCGTTCCACAATCGATTCTCACGCCGCCGGTTGCGAAGCGATACGCGCACGCGCTCATCGACTGCGGCCGGTATCGCGACGCGCGCGAGCTCGACGCCGGCGATGAGCTCGTGCTTGCGCGCGCCGAGCGTCGCACCGGCGATTACGCCACCGCACTGGCGCGCCTCGAGCGGCTCGAAGGCGCGCCGGCACTGCTTCTGCGCGCCGAAGTCCTTCGCCTGCTCGATCGCGAAACCGAAGCGCTGCAGTTGTTGAGCGAATGCG
>DASVUA010000718.1:0-4600 GCA_036387295.1 Thermoanaerobaculia bacterium
TGGAGATCGCCGGCAGCGGCGGCTGACGGCGGCGAACGCGTCGCCGGTGACGTCGACGTGCAAGGAATGCTGCACGAAACCGCTGACTCCGCTGGACCCGGACGATGCGGATTCGATCGCGATGGAAGGCGGGTACGATCCGTGGTTCTGGCTGACGCGGTGCACGACCGAAATCCAGGAGGGCACTGCCTGCTTTCGCAGCAACGTAGAAGCGGCTGGTCGCGAATTCGTGCTCACCTCTTCATTGCGAACTGCGTGGTATCAGAGGCATTTCACCGAGATCTGGGACAAGTATGAGGCGCTCAAAAAAGACAAGACCCCTGCCTGCGCAGCGACCCGGACCAAAGTGATGTACGAAAGGGACAGCAAGCACCGCATCCGCCATGAGCCGGCGCGCGGAATCGAGCCAAGGCACGTGGACGGCCGCGCGATTGATATCAGTTACCGCCAGATCGGACTGTCCGTCGCCGACCTGGATGCCCGGGCCGACACCTGCGGCCTGTACAGGCGCGTTGCCACGGACAAACACCACTATGAGGTGAAGCCATGACCCGGACGTTGACAGCTGCGATCGCGTTCATTGTTGCGGTGACTTGTGCCCGCGGCCTGTCCGGGCAAGTGACGGTATATGCCTGGCAGGAGAACAAGCCTGAAGGTGTCATGTATCACTACCGCGTGGTGAACCCGGGGCCGGAAGGATTTCTGTGGTTCAACATCGGTGATGACGAGCTCTCCGGTTTTGGCCCTCGTTTGATGACCCATCCGGTCGGGCTTGTCGAAGACGAGGAGGCGCCGATCGACGGTTTCGGATTTCCGATTCCAACCTCGAGCGTCGGCGTCCCGTCCGGTTGGAGCGCTTCTTTCCTCCTGCCGGGCGAGCATGTCGAGGGATCGTCTCTTCACTATTCCATCACTGATACCGGAACGCCTCTCCGATCGGCGACGCTGCGCGGGTTCAGCATTCTTGTGCCGCAGGCGGAAGCCACGTACATGACCGGACCATGGAAGGGCGGCTTCGAGCGCGGCTTTACCACTCATGGAACGTTGCAGAAGGACACGACCGACGCCCCTGCTCCTGCGGCGGCCGTCACCGGCAGCGCTCAGGGTTGTGAGAGTGTTTCGCTGACCATGAACGCTGCACTGACAGGGAACGGACCGTGGTCGTTGAGGTGGAGCGACGGGTTCTCGCAGCAGACGGAGGTTCCACAGGTTGCGCGCACCGTCGTAAGCACTTTCTCGAAGCAGTACTGGATCACTTCGATCAGCGATGTGAACACGAGCGGGACGAGCAGCGGAGTCGCCACCGCGACGGTGAACTCCAATCCCCCGGCGCCAACGGTCACCACGTCCGGTCCCACAAATTTCTGTCCGGGCGGCTCGGTAACGCTTGCAGCGCCAGACGGCTACACGTATCGGTGGTCCACCGGTGCCACATCTCAGGCGATCATCGCGTCGGCTGCCGGCAATTACAGCGTGACCGTGACAAACGCCGGCGGTTGTTCATCTACCAGTGCGCCTGCCGTCGTGACCGTTTCTGCAGCGACAGAAATCACACAACAGCCGCAGAGCCGGACGGTCGCCAGGAACACGACGGCGACCCTGACGGTCGTCGCGCGTGGCACCGGCAATCTCACGTACCAGTGGTACAAAGGCACTTCTCCGAACACGTCCTCTCCGATTAGCGGCGCAACGGGCAGTTCCTATACGACGCCGAAGCTCGCGCGCGGCGCGTACGACTACTGGGTGCGCGTCAGCGGATCGTGCGGCTTCCTCAACAGCGCGACTGCGAGAGTGACCGCGAATTGACCGCCGCGAGGGAGGGGCAATCTGCAATCTGTTGCGGCGTGCTCACCCCGACGGCCTCCTCATCCTCGGACGCCGCCCTGCGCGAATTCGTCCTCGAAAACCGCGCCGCGGCCGCAATGTGGCGGCTCTTCCTGCTATAGTTCTTTTGAGTAATCCCGAAAACCGTCTGAAAGGTCCCATTTTCATGATTCGTCGTCCTCTCCTGGCACTCGTGTGCCTGTTCGTATCCGTTTCCGCATTTGCAGGTGGTTTCTCTCAGGCGCAGGGATTTCGCCCCGCCACTCCCGAAGAACTGGCGATGAAGAGCGTGCCCGGCGACGAAGGTGCCGAGGCGGCGATTCTCGACTGGGTGCGCGTCGATGACGATCAGAGCTCGGTCTCATCCGAGTACCTGCGCATCAAGATCTTCACGGAAGCGGGCGTCAAGCACTCCGACGTCGAGCTCTCGTACGTCGCGGCGTATCCGATCAAAGGACGCATCGACGACATCTCCGCCCGCACGATCCGGCCGGACGGAACGACCGTGCAGTTCGACGGCAAGGTGTACGACAAGGTGCTGTTCAAGGTCGGGCGCGACGCGGTGAGAGCGAAGACGTTCTCGCTCACCGACGTGCAGCCCGGAAGCATCATCGAGTACCGCTTCATCCGCCGCTGGACGCCCGCGCTCCTGCTCAACACGCATTGGGCGGTGCAGCGCGAGATCCCGATCGTGCACGCGAGCTTCACGCTTCAGCCGTACGACACGAAAGGGGAGTACGGCAGCTTCTTCACGTACAACAATCTCCCTCCAGGTGTTGCTCCGAAGAGAACCGGCAAGGTGTTCGATCTCGAGATCAAGAACATGCCGGCGCTCCGCGCCGAAGCGTTCATGCCGCCCGAGGAGCAGGTGCGCGCGAAAGTCGACTTCGTTTACACGGTGAGCACCGGCAAGCCGGAGTTGTTCTGGACGGTGCAGGCGCCGGCGTTCGCGAAAGAGATCGACAAGTTCGTGAATGCGAAAGAAGCGAAAGCCGAGGCGGCCAGATTGTCGGCCGGAATCACCGACCAGCGTGCAGTGCTCGAAAAGTTCTACGACCACGTGCAGACGTTCCGCAACCTGTCGTTCGAATCGTCGAAGACCGAACAGGAAGTCGAGCGTCAGGATCTCACCGGCAGCCGCAACGCCGGTGAAGTGTTGCGGAAGAAGGCCGGCTTCACACACGAAATCAACCGCGCGTTCGTCGCGCTCGCACGCGCCGCCGGGTTCGACGCCGACGGACTGCGTGTCGCGCCGCGCTCGGAGATTTTCTTCTCCGACCAGCTGCCTGACGCCGAGCAGATGAGCGGCGAGCTGGCCATGGTGATGCTCGACGGCAAGCCGCTCTACCTCGATCCCGGCACGCCGGGCGCGCCGTTCGGCATCCTGTCGTGGGAAAAATCGAACGTCACGTCGATCCAGGCCGCCAAGGGCGGCAAAGCGGTGTGGGGCAACGTCCCGGGCCAGGAGCCGCAAGACGCGATCACGCGCCGCAAAGCCGACCTGACGCTGAACGGCGACGTGCTCGAAGGCACCGTCACGATCACGTACGTGGGGCAGGAGGCGCTGGTGCGCCGCCTCTCGACGCTCAACGACGATGAAGCCGCGCGAAAGAAAGCGATTGAAGACGAGGTGAAGAAGCTGTTTCCGGACGGCGCCACGCTGAAGCTCGCGCAGCTCACGGGACAGGAGGGGAGCGGCCGCGAGCTCACCGCCCGTTTCGACGTGACGCTGCCGAACGTCGTCTCCGCTGCCGGGAGCCGCCTCGTGCTGCCGATCTCGCTGTTCGCCGCGAAGGCGACCAATCCTTTCGCGCCGACCACGCGCACGCACCTCATCTACTTTCCGTATCAGAGCCAGGAAGAAGACGAGATCCGGCTCACACTTCCGGAAGGGATGAACGTCAACGCCGTGCCGGCGCCGAAGCAGCTCAACGCGGGCCTGCTGAAATACAACGCGCTCAGCAAGCGCGAAGGCAACGTGATCACGTTCAACCGCACCGCGACCTACGCCGCGATGCTCGTCGACGTGAAGCACTACAACGCGCTGCGCCAGTTCTTCAGCAGCATGACGGCGGCCGATCAGCAGCCGCTCGTGCTCGTGACGGGCGGTGCCAAGTGAAGACGCGCGCTCTTCTCTGCGCGGCCGCGCTCTGCGCGGCGGCTCAGGCCTTTGCCAGCGTACCGCCGTGGGTGAAGGCCGCCATTCCGGCGCAGCTTCCCGCGACCGGCGATGCGCGCGCGATCGTGCTGCTCGACGACACCTCCGTCACGGTGACCGACGCCGGTGCGATCGCCTCGCGGCACCGGCGCGTGGTCAAGATCCTGACCGCGGCGGGACGCGACGATGCGTATGTGGCGGTCTGGTTCGACAACGACACGAAGCTCCGTTCGCTGCGCGGCTGGAGCATCGATCAATCGGGCGAGGAGTACACGGTCAAAGAGCGCGATGCGGTCGAGACGAACGGCGGCGACTTCGAGGTCTTCACCGATACGAAGATGAAAGTGCTGCGCATTCCGGCCGACGTCGGAAGCATCGTGGCGTACGAATACGAGCGCAACGAACGTCCACACCTGCTCGAGTCGACGTGGCATTTTCAGGAAGACATTCCGGTGGCCCGTGCGCGCTATCAGCTCACCGTTCCGAACGGCTGGACGCACGACGTGCGCTGGCTGAATCACGCGCCGGTCGCGCCGGTCGGGCCGTCGACCTGGGAAGTGCAGTCGGTGCCGCCGATTGCGGATGAGCCGCGCCGTCCGGCCACCGCCTCGCTCGCCG
>DASVUA010000719.1:0-1694 GCA_036387295.1 Thermoanaerobaculia bacterium
AGCCGCGCGCCGCTCCACCAAACGAGAGGTTTCGCTCGCGAGTTGACGCGCTACGCGGGACGCGGAAATGACCCAGCGGATCAAAATTGAACCGGCTGCCGATTCGGCACGGCCTCGTTTTTGACCCATGAGCGGCGCCAACGCGAGCTAAGTTGTTGATTCTTCGTAATTTTCAGCGCGGCATTGCGCCTGCTCTAGTGGGCCGCACACGCGAAATGCGAAAAGGAGAAGCAACAATGATGAAGCACTTGACCATTGCCCTTTCCCTGGTGCTGGCCGTCGGTGTCGCGAATGCGCAGGAACAGCAGCGGCTGAACATCCGGCAGGATCAGCCGTTCGAAGTGGGCGGCCAGGAGTGGGTCAGCCCCGAGGCGTTTGCGAACGCCGGCCACCGCTGCCAGACGCAGCACCCCGACGCGATTCAGGCCGACGCGATCGAAGCACGCTTCGTCGACGCCATGATGGCGAACCCGCTGGTGGGCAGCGAATCGATCAGCAGCCCGGTCTCGATCACTGTCAACTTCCACGTGATCCGCAGCTCGACCGGCTCGGGCGACGTTTCGGATTCGCGCCTCAACTCGCAGATCACGACGCTCAACAACGCCTACTCCGGACGTGGCTTCACGTTCGTTCGCGGCACGACCGACCGGACGAACAACAGCACGTGGTACGGCATGAACCACGGCACGACGGCAGAGCGTGACGCGAAGTATTACTTCACCGGAATCGCGGCCAACAATCCGCGCTACGTGCTGAACTTCTACACCGCGAATCCGACCGGCGGCACGCTCGGCTGGGCGACCTTCCCGTGGGATCTTTCGAGCAACTCGCGCATGGACGGCGTCGTGATCCTGCACTCGTCGATCAATGGCGGCAGCGCGACGAACTTCAACCTCGGCGACACGGCCGTGCACGAAGTCGGTCACTGGCTCGGCCTCTACCACACGTTCCAGGGCGGCTGCGGCACCGGCAACAACACCTCGAGCGGTGACTACGTCGCCGATACGGCCGCCGAAGCGTCCTCCGCCTCCGGTTGCCCGACCGGCCGCGACACCTGCAGCTATGCGGGCGTCGATCCGATCATCAACTTCATGGACTACAGCTACGACTCCTGCATGTACCAGTTCACGACCGGCCAGGCGAACCGCATGGTGAGCATGGCCTCGACGTATCGCCCGTCGCTGTAATCGCGCGCGCTAAGCGCGCCATCCCCACGTTTCCGCCTGACGCGCGAGCGAGCTCGCTCGCGCGTCTTCGGCGTTCGCCCTCGCCAGTTCGGAGAAGAGGAACAACGTCTCGGCCATCAGCGGATCGGGATCGGTGTAGTCGTCGCGGAAACGCGTTTCGAGCAACTCGAGATTGTCGCGGTACAGCCGCAGCGCCGCCTCGCGATCGCCCGCGCGCAGCAGGATGTACGCGAGCGCGAGGGCCTGAAACTCCTGGATCTGCGGATGCTGCGCGATCTGCGTTTCCATCAGCCGCCGCGCTTCATCGAGATCGCGGCCGAGGTGCGCGAGCGAAAGCGCGATTCCTTCTCTTGCCGACGGATCGTTCGATTGCTTATACGCGGCGATCGCCTCGTCATAGCGGCCGAGGAGCTTGAGGGCTTCGGCGCGGTGCAGATGGTCGTTCGTACGCTGCGCTTCCATCACCGCGTCTTCGTAACGCCGCTGCTGAATGAGCTGCTGCACATT
>DASVUA010000720.1:0-6993 GCA_036387295.1 Thermoanaerobaculia bacterium
GGCGGGCTAAGAGCCCGCCGCTCCACAAGGACGACGAGCGTTCACGCGCTGCTAAACTTGGCGGATGTCCTCCACGCCTGCGCGCACGCCCGAGCCTCCGTATTACGCCGTGATCTTCACTTCGACGCGCACCAGCGTCGACGAGGGTTACGGCACGACGGCCGAGCGGATGGTGGAGCTCGCGCAGCAGCAGCCCGGGTTCATCGGCGTCGAGAGCGCGCGCGGCGCGGACGGCCTCGGCATCACTGTCTCGTACTGGGAAAGCGAAGAGGCGATCGCCGACTGGAAACAACAGGGCGAGCATCGCCTCGCGCAAGGGCAGGGTGCCGCGAAGTGGTACGAGGAGTACTTCACGCGCGTCGCAAAAGTCGAGCGCGCGTACAGCTTCAAGCGCTGACGTTCGCGCGGCGTGCAAGGTGCGAGACGGCGCGCTCTTCGCTTAGACTCGCCGGATGCTCGCCGAGCTTCTGCTGAAGTGGCCGCTCATCCGCCAGTTGCGCTACGGCAGCGACGGCACCGGAGCCGACGCGATGAGCGGCGCGACGATCGAGCTTCGGAAGAAAAACGACGGCGCGCAGGTCGCCCGTTCCGTCTGTCCGTATTGCGGCGTCGGCTGCGGTCAACTTGTTTACCATCGCGGCGACAAGGTCGTGAGCATCGAAGGCGATCCCGAATCGCCGATCTCGCGCGGGCATCTATGCCCGAAAGGGGCGGCCAGCCACGAGCTGGTGACACATCCCGGCCGCGCGACGAAGGTCAAGTACCGCGCGCCGCGCTCCCGTCACTGGGTGGATCTCGATCTCGAGCGCGCCACCGAAATGGTCGCGGAGCGGGTGTGGTCGACGCGCGAGCGGACGTTCGACGAAGAGCACAACCACACCACCGGCATCGCGCATCTCGGCGGCGCGACGCTCGACGTCGAAGAGAACTACCTCATCAAGAAACTCTTCACCGCCGGCCTCGGCATGGTCTGCCTGAGTAACCAGGCCCGGATATGACATAGCTCCACCGTGCCCGGTCTGGGCACGACGCTCGGGCGCGGCGGCGCAACCACCGCACAGCAGGATCTCGCCAACGCCGACGCCATCCTGATCATGGGCTCGTCTATGGCCGAGAACCATCCGGTCGGGTTTCAGTGGGTGATCGAGGCGCGCGAGAAGAATGGCGCGAAAATCATTCACGTCGATCCGCGCTTCACGCGCACTTCAGCGATGTCGGATTACTGGCTGCCGTTGCGCGCCGGCAGCGATCTCGTCTTCCTCGGCGCGATGATTCGTTACGTGCTCGAAGAGGAGCGCTATTTCCACGAGTACATCGTGCCGTACACGAACGCCTCCGTGATCCTGCGCGACGATTTCGTCGACACGGAAGAAGCTCTCGGCGGCATCTTCTCGCCCGCCGAAACGTGGCAGTACGCGGGCGATGAGGAGCGCGGCGCGTTCGACAGCGGCCATCGCGGCGAAGGGCAGGGGACTGCAGGCACGACCGCGTTTCCGCAGCGCGACGACACGCTGCAGCATCCGCGCTGCGTGTTTCAGGTGATGCGCCGCCATTTCGCCCGTTACACGCCGGAGCTGGTCGAGCGGTCGTGCGGCATTCCGCGCGAGAAGTTCCTCGAAATTGCGAACGTCTTCACCAGCGCCTCCGGGCCCGAAAAAACCGGTGCGATCTGTTATGCGGTTGGGTGGACGCAGCACTCGACGGGCGTGCAGACCATCCGTGCCGCCGCGATCCTCCAACTGCTCCTCGGCAACATCGGACGTCCCGGCGGCGGCATCATGGCGCTGCGCGGACATGCGTCGATTCAAGGCTCGACCGACATTCCGACGCTGTACGACGTCCTGCCGGGCTACCTCCCGATGCCCACCTCGAATGAGCGCGATCTCACGTCCTATATCGAGAAACATCGCGCGCAAAAAGGTTGGTGGTACAACCTCGACAAGTACATCGTCTCTCTGCTGAAGGCGTATTACGGCGACGCCGCGACGGGCGAAAACGACTTCGGTTTCGAGTGGCTTCCGCGACTCACCGGCGATCACTCGTACTTTGGCTACTGGCTCGACATGGCCGACGGAAAGCTCGACGGCCTGTTCGTCATGGGACAGAACCCCGCCGTCGGCTCACCGAACGCGAAGCTCGAACGCGCCGCGCTCGGCAAACTGAAATGGCTCGTCGTCCGCGATCTCGTCGAGACCGAGACCGCCACGTTCTGGGAAGAGGCGCCCGACGCGATCGACACCGAAGTCTTCTTCTTTCCGGCCGCATCTCATGTCGAAAAAGACGGCACCTTTACGAACACTCAACGCCTCCTGCAATGGCGCGAGAAAGCCGTCAATCCACCCGGCGAAGCGCGCAGCGAACTGCAGTTCATGGTCGACCTCGGACGCCGGTTGAAACGCCGCGCCACGAACGCCCCACGCGACGCCGCACTGCGGGCGTTGACCTGGGATTACGCGGATGAAGATGCGGAAGAAGTGCTGCAGGAGATCCATGGCTGGCGGATCGAGCCTGTCATCCTGAGCGAAGCGAAGGATCCTCCAGCGCGCAACGGAGAAGGTCCTTCGCCGTCTTCGCGGCTCAGGATGACACGAGAGAGCGCTCCTCCTCCTCCCGTCATCCTGAGCGTCAGCGAAGGATCTCAAAATGCGACGGCCGTCGCGGCTGAGACCCTTCGCTACGCTCAGGGTGACGGAGCTCCGCTCCGTCATTTCGGCGAGCTGAAAAACGACGGCTCCACCGCCTGCGGCTGCTGGATTTACTCCGGCGTGTTCGACGGGGAGAACAAAGCGAACGCGCGCGATCCGCAGGGCCGCTATGGGCACGGCTGGGGCTACACATGGCCGCTCGACCGCCGCATCCTCTACAACCGCGCCTCAGCGCGTCCGGATGGGAAACCGTGGAGCGAGCGCAAAGCGCTGGTGTGGTGGGACGACGAAAAACGCGAATGGGTTGGACACGACGTCGCGGACTTTACGCGCGGCAAAGCGCCGGACTACAAGCCGTCCGCCGATCATGGCGGCGATGAAGCGATCGCGGGCGACGCGCCGTTCATCATGCATCCCGATGGTCTCGGCTGGCTCTGGGTTCCCTCGGGATTGAAAGACGGGCCGCTGCCGGCGCATTACGAGCCGCTCGAATCGAACATCCGCAATCCGCTCTACACGCAGCAAACGAATCCCGCCGCGAACTGGATGGAGCGTCCCGACAATCCATACGCCTCGTCGCCCGACGACCGTTTTCCGTATGTGCTGACCACGTATCGATTGACGGAACATCACACCGCCGGAGGGATGTCGCGCACGCTCTCCCACCTTGCGGAACTGCAGCCCGAGCTCTTTACCGAAATCTCGCCCGAGCTCGCGGCGGAAGCGGGCGTGACGAACGGCGACATGGTGCGGATCACCACGGCCCGCGGTTCGATCCGCGCGCGAGCGCTCGTCACGACGCGCATGCCTTCGCTCGACATCGACGGCAAGCGGGTGCATCAGGTCGGACTGCTGTACCACTGGGGAAACAAAGGGCTCGTGACAGGCGACGTGGTCAATGACTTGCTCGCCATCTCCGAGGAGCCGAACGTGAAGATCTTCGAATCGAAGGGGCTGACGTGCAATCTGGAACGAGCGTAACCGGCTTCTTCACCGACTCGACGCTCTGCATCGGCTGCAAAGCGTGCGAGGTCGCGTGCAAAGAGTGGAACGAAGTGCCGGCAGACGGATACGAGTTCTCCGGAAACTCGTACGACAACACGAACGCCCTCGGACACTCGACATGGCGCCATGTGAAATTCGTGGAAGGGGAGACGTCGATCGGCGCCGGCGGAATGATGCCGGAGCTGATGTCGTGGGCGTTTTCGTCGGATGTCTGCAAGCACTGCGAAAACGCCGGCTGCCTCGAATCGTGTCCCACCGGCTCGATCATCCGCACCGAATTCGGCGGCGTGTTCATCCAGCCCGACATCTGCAACGGCTGCGGCTATTGTGTCGTCAACTGCCCGTTCGGCGTCGTCGACCGCAGGCCGACCGACGGCCGCGCGTTCAAATGCACCTTCTGCTATGACCGGCAGAAAGAAGGCGACACACCCGCCTGCGCGAAAGCCTGTCCCACCGGCTCGATCCTTTTCGGCGATCTCGAAGAGCTGGAAAAAGTCGCCGATGCACGTATCGAAAAGCTCCACGCCGCCGGCATGACGGACGCCAACATATGGAATCCGAAAGAAACGAGCGTCGGCGGCACGCACGCCTTCTTCCTCGTCCGCGGCGACGCGGCGCAATACAACCTCCCTGCAAACCCGGAAGTGCCGATGACCGCATTGAAGCCCGCGTGGAACGCGGCCGCAGCAGCGGCGGCTGTGATTTTCGGCGCGGCAGTGGCGGGGTTTGCGTTCGCCGGCAGAAGGAAGGAGGAGGAGGGGAATTGAAAATTCAAAATTGAAAATTGAGAATTGAAAATTGAAAATTGAATCCGCCGGCAGCGAACCTTGCCCGATTTTTCAATTTTCAATTTCCAATTTTCAATTCCGACCAACCAATGACGACACCAGAACCGACGACCTACCACAACCTCCCTCTCCTCAAGCCGCCCGTCTGGACCTGGGAAGTGCCGGTTTATTTTTTTGTCGGCGGTGCGGCAGGGGCCGCGGCGGTGTTGGGGGTGGCGGCGCAGTTTTCGCGCGGCAATGAAGAGCTGGTGCGCGATGCGCGTTGGATTGCGCTCATCGGCGCGGTCGCTTCGGGTCCGCTGCTCATTTCGGATCTCGGGCGGCCGGAGCGTTTTCTCAACATGCTGCGCGTGTTCAAGCCGCAGTCGCCGATGTCGGTCGGCGTCTGGACTCTCACCGCATTCAGTGGCGCGGCAGCGGGGGCGGTGCTGCTTCCGTTCAAGCCGCTGCGCGATCTTTCTGCAATCGCCGCCGGCGCTACAGGGCTGGTGATGGCGACCTACACAGGCGTGCTCCTCGGCGTCACCGCGATTCCGGTCTGGAAAGAGCACGCCGACTTTCTGCCGGTGCATTTCGGTGCGTCGGCGCTCGGCTCCGCCGTTTCTCTGCTCGAGTTGCGCGGGCACCGCAGCGGTGCACTCCGTTCCCTCGGAATCGCTGCCGCGACCTTCGAGACCGCCGCCGACGTTGCGATCGAATCGAAGACGCCGATGCTGAACATCGCCGGCGCCTTATCGGGACCGGTGCCGTTTCTCCTGCGCCTCTTCGGCAAGCGAAAAGCCGCCGCCGCCGCGACTCTCGTTGGTTCGCTCATGACGCGCATCGCGTGGATCGAAGCGGGAAAACGCAACGCTGCCGATCCGCACGCCGGGCTGCACGAGAGCGGCGACTGAGACGCCCCTGCGCGTCCGCGTCACGACGTGACGCAGTGCGTCTGCGACAGCCGGTCCGGCAGCGATTGGCGTGACGGCAGGGCCGCGAGCGCGAATCCCACACCGGCCGTGGCGAGCGAGACGTAAACGGCCGCCCAACGCATCGACGCGTCGCGCAGCGACATCGCACGCTCGCCAGACGGCACCACACGCACGTCGAAAATCGCGCCGCCGATCGTCTTTCCCCACAGCATCCAGGTGCCGACGAAGTAGTAGTACGAGAGCACGACCACGAATCCGGAAAGTGCCGCAACGTGCGTCCAGTCGAACGGCTGCGGGAGGAGGGGAGAGAGCGCGAGGACGAGCGCCACGAACAGCGAAAGGTCGGTCAGCAGTGCCAGCAGCCGCTTGCCGCGCGGCGCCTCTCCGGACGGAGTCGCAACCACCATCGCCGGGGCATCGTCCTCGATTCCCAGCGGGACTGCCTCGAGCTCGATTTCGTCAAAGCGCATCACACACCCTCCCGGGCGCCCGCCGAACGGACGCCGCTCACACACTAACTCGCCTGGCGCAACGGCAGGTATTTTACGTAAATCTTGTACAGCAGGTCTTTCGGCTGATCGTCGTAGCGGACGGCGAGCTCGCGGCTGCGTTTGGCGAGGTCGTCGTTCGGATTCACTTTCAGCACTTCATCGAACTCGCGCACCGCCTCGTCGAGACGCTCTTCCTGCAGCGCCGACGCGCCGAGATTGAAGTGTGCGTCGACGATCATGCGCGCGATGTTCTGGTTCTGCGGATCCTGTTGAAGCAGCGGCTGCAGGTTCGCGATGGCGTCGCTGTACTTGCGCTCCGCGAACAATGCCTTCGCGGCGTCGAGCTTCGCGACCTGCTGCGCCGACGCGTCGTATTGCGCCTTGAGATCGGCCGGCAGCGGCTTGACCCGCATGGCCTGGTCGAAGGCGGTCTTCGCCCCGGCGTAATCGTGCGCCTCGAGCGCACGCGCCGCCGCCTCGAGCCGCTGCTGGTAATACTGCTCGGCCGGGATTCCTTCGATCAGCTGCGCCGAGGTGTTCTTCTTCGCGCGGAGATCCGCGATCATCACCAGCGCGTCATCGTGCTGCGGATCGCTCGGCTGAATGTCCTGCAGCAGCGCAATGGCCTGATCGTACTTGCCGGCGCCCGCGAGTGCCGAAGCACGCGCGATGAGCGCTTGGCCGGCGCCCTGTTCCGCTTCCGGAGCGCTCATGAAGTGCGACCAGGCGAACCAGCCCGCGGCGCCGAGGACCACGATCGCCAAAACGGCGGCGATCGCACCCATCGGCAGCTTGCGTCCGCCGGACGACGCTTTCGCGGCCGCTTTCTGCTTCGCCCCTTTCGCCGATGCGGCGGCAGCCGGAGCATCGGGCGGGACGAGCGGCGGTTCGGAAAGCGAGCCCTCGGCATCGTCGTACATCCCGAGGTCGAGGCCGTCGTCGTCCACGGCCACCGGTGGAGGCGGCACGTACGCGTTCGAGGCGCTGCTCGGGGAGACGGTCTCTTCGAGCCGATCGAGATAATCGTGCGCCGTGGCGTTGTGCGGATCGAGCCGCAGCACCTCCGAAAGATCGGCGTGTGCGCGCGCCGTATCGCCACGTTCAAACGCCGCGACACCCGAGGCGAGCAGAGGCTCGATCTGGCGCTCGG
>DASVUA010000721.1:0-6573 GCA_036387295.1 Thermoanaerobaculia bacterium
CGCCGCCGATCCGCAGCGGAACAACCCGCAGACCCCCGAGTCGGCGAACCGAGACAAGAACGCGAACAAGTAACGTCTCGAGGCCCTCTGCCCCGCGACGCCGAAGGTTGATTTGGAGAGCGGCGACGCCAGTCGCCGCTCTCTTCCGCGGCCGGAGGTGAACTCTTTCCCGGCAGGTGAAAGCGGCAGCTGTCGCGGCCGCACTCCAAGCTGATTGTTGCGCGTCAGCTCGCAACGAGAGCACTGCAACTCAAACCCACACGCTCGCCTTGATCGCCCATTCGCTCCTGGGAAAGCGCGACGTCAGCTCCGTCGCCATCCGTTCGAGGGAGGCGTGCTCGCGCGTGACCTGATATGCGCTGATGCCGCGCCAGTACAACGCTTCGGGGGCGACGAGCGTGTCGGCGAACTGCTCGGCGATGCGTGCGTAGATCGGCTCCGCATCGGCCCACCGTTTCCGCAACGCGACGATGCGTGCGAGTGCCATTTCGAGCTGCGCGTGAAACTCGCGTGTCGGCAGAAATCCCTCGATGCGCCAGCGTTCGTTTCCGTCGCGGTCGAGGACGAGCGCGGTCGGCGTCCAGATCGCGTTGAAGCGGCGGAATGCCGTCCGTTGCGCGGGCTCATGGATGTTGAGCTGCAGCGGCACGAAGTGGCGCGCGATGAACGCGCCGACCTCGGCGTCCTGGTACGTTTCGGCATCCAGCCGAACGCACGGCGGTCACGTCGGCGCGGCGCTGAAGTCGAGCAGCAGCGGCTTCGATTCCGATTTCGCTTCGGCGAGCGCCGCGTCGGCGTCGTGTCTCCAGTCGAGAGTCATCTGTTTTTCCTCGTGCAGAGCATTGTGGCGCAGAGAAGCCTCCGGCGCCGCGAATCCCGCGGCGCCGGAGTCATTCGATCAGCGGCTCACGCGCCGAGGTCGAACAGAAGGAACTCGGAATCGGCCGTGGCGGCGATCGTGAGGGCGGTCTCCTCCTCGATCGCGGCGCCGTCGCCTTGCGCGAGCGTCGTTCCGTTCACATCGACGGCGCCGCGTGCGACCTGGATCCAGGCGCCGCGGCCGGCTTCGAGGCGATGCTCGAGGCGCTGGCCCGCGTCGAGAATCGACGAGTAGAGACGGGCGTCCTGATGGATCTTCAGCGCGCCTTCTTCGGCACCCGGCGAGACGACGAGCCGCAGGCGATTGCGCCGCTGGTCGTCAGGAAACAGCTTCTGCTCGTAGCCGGGAGTGATGCCGGCCTTCTCGGGCAGAACCCAGATCTGGAAAAAATGCACCGGTTCGGATTTCGAGCCGTTGAACTCGCTGTGCACCACGCCGGTGCCGGCGCTCATGCGCTGCACTTCGCCGCGCCGCAACACCCCCTCGCCGCCGGTGCTGTCGCGGTGCGCGAGCGACCCCTGCATGACGATCGACACGATTTCCATGTTCTCGTGCGAATGCGCGCCGAACCCCTGCCCCGGCGCCACCGTGTCTTCGTTGATCACGCGCAGGGAGCGGAACCCCATGTTCTTCGTGTCGTGATAGTTCGCGAAGGAAAAGGTGTGATGTGTGGTGAGCCAGCCATGCCGGCCGACTCCGCGCTCGTGAGACTTGCGAATCTTGATCATTGTTCCTCAGCTGGTAACGGATGGTTGTTGCTGGACGGCCTGCACTTCGAGCTCGAGACGCACTTCGTTGGCGACCAGGATGCCGCCGGTCTCGAGCGCCTGATTCCACTTCAGACCCCCACTCGCGGCGATCGAGGCGCGCCGTGGCGCGTGCGCCGGCCCGCGTGCCGCCCCACGGGTCCTTGCCGCGTCCTTCGTACTGCCCTTCGAGCGTCACTTCCATCGTGGTGCCGCGGATGGTGAGATCGCCGATCACGCGGAACGTCTCCCCTTCCTTCTGCATCGCCCCTTCGACGCGCTTGCTGCGGAAAGTGAGGGTGGGGTGGTTCTCCACGTCGAGAAAATCGGCCGAGCGGAGATGCGCATCGCGGTCGGGCGAGCCGGTGTCGATGCTCGCCGCGGCGATCTCGACGTTGATGGTCGAGCGGTCGGGATTCTGCTCGTCCGCTTCGATCGTCCCTTTCACGTCCTTGAAGCGGCCGCGCACGGTCGTGAACATCATGTGCTTCACCGCGAACTCGACGCTCGAGTGTGCCGCGTCGATCTGCCAGGTCGTCGTTTCTGCCATCGGTTGTCCTCCTGTTGTGCTCTCGATAACCGGATCGAATTCCAGATTAGTCCTCGTAACGACTAACCGCGCGCGGATAATTGGCGATCACGTGCGTGCGGATTGCAAACGAGGGGAGCGATGGCGGGGAAGCTCAAACGGGAGATCAAGCAGAAGCGGCCGTTCAGCAGCGTGCAGGAGGAAGTCGTCCTGTCGATCATGCGCACGGCCGACGTGGTCGTCGTGCCGATCAACAACGTGCTGCGCAACGTGAATCTCAGCGCTTCGCAGTACAACATCCTCCGCATTCTCCGCGGCGCGGGCGAGGACGGCCTGCCGTGCGGCGAGATCAGCGAGCGGATGGTGCGGCGCGATCCCGATCTGACGCGCCTGCTCGACCGGCTCGAGACCGCGGAGCTCGTCGCGCGGAGCCGCGACACGCGCGACCGCCGCATCGTGCGCGCCTCGATCACCGAGGAGGGGCTGGCGCTGCTCGACTCGCTCGACACGCCGATCGAAGAAGGATTGCGCCGCGCGCTGGCGCACGTCCCGGTCGCGCGGCTGCGCACGCTGCTCGCGATCCTCGAAGAAGTGCGCGGCGCGTGAAGGCGCAGGAAAAACAAAAAGCCGGAACCCGCGATGCGGGCTCCGGCTTTCAGGAAAGTCGGGTTGGTGGAGGCGGCGGGAGTTGAACCCGCGTCCGAAAACAGTGGCAGCCTGGCTACTACATGCTTGTCTCTCCGATTGATCTCGTTCGTGCCTTGTCCGGAGAGCGGGAACCAGACACAAACCAGCCTCTTGATTTCGTTGACGTACGCGTAGGCGTTGCGTACGTCACTAGCTCACATCATGACGCTCGGTTCCGCTGCAGTGAGCATGCTGCGGAGGAGCGCTCGTGGGTTTTTAGGCCGCGAGGGCGAAATCGTTATTCGCGTTTATGTTTTTCGACTGGTTTTACGAGCGAATCGAGCTCGGCATGCAACCATGACCCCGACGTGTTCCCGTCGAAGCCGGTGCGCCCCCAGATTTTCAACGAACCGGTCATGCTAACGGGGAAGGGGCGGTCAGAATTTCGGGCGCGGGAGTCGCACTCGCCCTCGGCGCGATCAGAAGACCACTCTCCGCCGGAGCGAGACATCATGAACCATCAAGACCTCGAAACCATCGTCAAAGCCGCGTTCGCGGAAGACCTTCCCGACATCACCAGCGCCGCCATTTTCTCCCCCGCCGACCGCGGCAACGGACGCTTTCTCGTGAAGGCCGAAGGCGTCATCGCCGGCCTCGCCGTCGTCGAGACCGTCTTCCAGGCGCTCGACGTCGAGGCGCGCGTCACGCTGAAGGCAAACGACGGCGATCTCGTGAAGCCGGGCGACATCGTTGCGGAAGTGAGCGCATCGGTCGTGGCGCTGCTGTCGGGCGAGCGGACCGCGCTCAACCTCATGCAGCGCGCGTCCGGCATCGCGACGCTCACGCGCCGCTATGTCGATGCCGTCGCCGGAACGGGGGCGAAAGTGCACGACACGCGCAAAACGGCCCCCGGCCTGCGGATGTTCGACAAGTACGCCGTCAAGTGCGGCGGCGGCGAAAACCACCGCATCGGGCTGCACGACATGTTTCTCGTGAAGAACAACCACGTCGACCGTGCCGGGTCGATCACCGCCGCCGTGCAGCGCATCCGCGCGACCGGCCAGCCGCAGCCGCTCATGATCGAAGTGCGCGACATGCGCGAGCTCGACGAGGCGCTCGCCGCGAATCCCGACTTCATCCTGCTCGACAACATGAGTCCCGCCGAGCTGCGTGAAGCGGTCGCGCGCACCAGGGGGCGCGTGCCGCTCGAAGCGAGCGGCGGCATCACGCTCGAAACGATCCGCGGCGTCGCCGAGACCGGCGTCGACCGCATCTCCGTCGGCGCGCTGACGCACTCGGTGACCGCGCTCGACATTTCGATGCGCCTCAAGATCTGACGCCCACAAACGGTCCGGGAGCGTGTCTTCGATTGCGTGAGCGACGAGACGCTGCCTCGCACTTCGCCGAGCTACCAGCTCTTCATGCTCGCGCTCTGCGTCTTTGCGCTCGGCGTGCTGTTGCTCGAGGTCATCTTTCGCGGCGACCGCGAGACGGCGCGCATTCTCGATCACGCGGACAACTTCATCTGCGTCGTCTTTCTCGCCGACTTTGCGCATTCGCTCTGGCGCGCGCCGAACAGATGGCGGTACTTCGCGACGTGGGGCTGGCTCGACCTCGTGTCGTCGATTCCGACGCTCGAGGTGGCGCGCTGGGGCCGCCTCGCCCGGATCGCCAGGCTCACGCGCGTGCTCCGTGCGCTGCGCGCCAGCCGGATGCTCGGCAACATCCTCGTCCATCAGCGCGGGCAGTCGGCGGCTTTCGCGGCGGCGCTCCTCGCCCTCTTTCTCATCATCGCCAGCAGCGCCGCAATCCTTCGCTTCGAGGATCTCGGCGAGTCGAACATCCGCACCGCCGATGACGCGATCTGGTGGGCCTTCACGACCATCACCACCGTCGGCTATGGCGATCGTTACCCGGTCAGCGGCGAAGGGCGGTTCATCGCCGCGCTGCTGATGACCGCCGGCGTGGGACTGTTCAGCGCCTTCTCGGGCGCGCTCGCGGCGTGGTTTCTCGCGCCGGAGGACGAGACCACGGACGCCGAGCTCGCGGCGCTGACGGCTGAGGTCGCAGCGCTCCGGAAACTGGTGGAAGAGCGATTGCCGCAGCGGCAGGCCTGAGGCCGCGGCCGGGCGGTGGCATGTGGATAGCAGCCCGGTGCTTACCAGATGGCGGACTTTACGATTGCGATCGTCGACGACGATGCTGCGATTCGGCGGCTCGTCCGCCTTTTCCTGAGACGTGCCGGGTTCGACACGATCGAATGCACCACCGGCACCGAGGCGCGGGCCATGCTGGCCAACGACCCGTGGGATCTCGTCATCCTCGATCGCAAGCTGCCGGACATGGACGGGGTGGTCCTCGCGCAGGAGCTGCGTACGCAGTCGAGCTTCCGCACGCGCTACATCATCATGCTGACCGGCGAAGCGGAGCAGGAAGACAAAGTTCAGGGGCTCGAATTCGGCGCCGACGACTACATCACCAAGCCGTTTCAGTACCCCGAGCTCCTCGCCCGCATCCGCGCCGGCAAACGCATCGTCGACCTGCAGAAAGAGCTGCTCGAAACCAACAAACGGCTCGAGCTGCTCTCGATCACCGACGGCCTCACGAAGCTGCACAACCATCGCTACTTTCAGGACGAGCTCGCGCGTGCGTTCGAAGAATCGCAGCGCTATCAACGCCCGCTGTCGCTCGCGATGATCGACATCGATCATTTCAAGAAGTTCAATGACACGTACGGTCACGCGGTCGGCGACGACGTGTTGAAACGCGCCGCCGAGCTGTATCGGAGCAGCGTGCGCAGCACCGATCTAGTCGCGCGTTACGGCGGCGAAGAGTTCGCCGTGATGATGCCCGAAACGGCGCTCGAGGATGGAATCGCGTTCGCCGAGAAGATCCGCCAGATGATCGAGCAGACGCCGCTCGAGACGCAGGCCGGGCCGATGAACGTGACGATCAGCCTCGGCGTGGCGAGCGTCCCTGTGTCGCGAATCCGCTCGGCGAAAGAGCTGATCGTCGCGGCCGACAAGGCTCTGTATCGCGCGAAGAGAAACGGCCGCAACCAGGTGCAGGCCGAACGGCGCCGCGACGGACTCGCACGTGCGCCGCGCGTGCCGCTGGAAGAGAACAAGAAGCCGGCTGAAGAGAAAAAGCGGGTCGAAGAAACGAAGCCGGCCGAAGTGCGCTGAGCGCACGCGTCACGATCCGCGCGCGGCGACGTGCGCCGCCGGCGGCGAAGAACGCTACTCCAGCTCTTTCACCGCGCGGTCGATCTCCGCTCCCAGATTGGTGACGTACGACTCCAGATCGGCGTCGACGAGGCCGTCCTCGATCGCTTTTTCCAGCCCCGCGGCGTCGTCGGAGATGCGCTGATAGCCGTAGCTGCCGCCGGAGCCTTTCAGTTGATGAGCGAGATACGAGAGGCGGTCGAGCACCTCGGGCGTGCGCCCGCGGCCGAGCGCCGCCTGCATTTCCGTCACTTTCTCCCGAGCCTCGTCGAGGAACTCGCGTCTCAGCTCGTTCAGTTCATGATCGACCATCGTTGCCACCATCGTCTCCCCCGTCGCGACCGTTGCACGCAATGTGCCTCGGCAATCCCCTATCATGCGCACGCGATGACTCCGGAAACAGTGGTCGCGGTACGGGCTCCCTTCGACATGGAAGAGCCCTGGTCGGCGCCGGCGGGCTGTGTGCCGGTGCGCCTGCGCCGCGCCACGGACGGCGCGCCGCCGCGGCTCACCACCAGCGTCGCCGTCTGGTTCGACGCCGAAGCGCTGAACGTTCTGTTCTCCTGC
>DASVUA010000722.1:0-3014 GCA_036387295.1 Thermoanaerobaculia bacterium
CACACTCCTGTTGACTTCGCGTTCTGCGCGCGCGCTAGCATGCGCGCGCGATGAAATTGCTGCCTCTCCTGCTTGCTCTCGTCTCATCCCTTTCCGTCGTTGCCGCTCCCGCGAAGCTCGACGCCAACACGTTCTCCGGCCTCGCGCTGCGCAACATCGGCCCGGCCATGCCGTCCGGCCGCGTCGGCGACATCGCCGTCGATCCGCGCGACAACCGCACCTGGTTCGTCGCGGTCGCCTCGGGCGGCGTCTGGAAGACCACCAACGCCGGCACCACCTTCACGCCCGTGTTCGAGAACGAGAGCTCGTACTCGATCGGCTGCGTGACCATCGACCCGCGCGAGTCGCTCACCGTCTGGGTCGGCACCGGCGAGAACAACAGCCAGCGCTCCGTCTCCTGGGGCGACGGCGTCTATAAATCGCTCGACGGCGGCAAGACGTGGAAAAACATGGGGCTCGCGAAATCCGAGCACATCGGAAAGATCATCGTCGATCCCCGCGACTCGAACGTCGTCTATGTCGCCGCACAGGGGCCGCTCTGGTCGGCCGGCGCCGATCGCGGTCTTTACAAAACGACCGACGGCGGCAAGACGTGGAAAGCGGCGCTGACCATCAGCGAAAACACCGGCGTGAGCGACATCGCCATCGATCCATCGAATCCCGACGTGCTTTACGCGTCCGCCTATCAGCGCCGCCGCCACGTCTACACCTTGATCGACGGCGGCCCTGAATCGGCGATCTACAAGTCGACCGACGCCGGCGCAACATGGACCAAGCTCACTTCCGGTCTGCCGAAAGAACACCTCGGCCGCATCGGTCTCGCCGTCTCCCCCGTCGATCCGAAAACCGTCTACGCCATCGTCGAAGCGGCACGCCGCACGGGCGGCTTTTTCCGCTCGCAGGACGGCGGCGCGAACTGGACGAAGATGAGCTCGTACGTCGCCGGTTCGCCGCAGTACTACCAGGAGATCTTCGCCGACCCGAAAAACGTCGATCGCGTTTATTCGATGGACGTCTACGTCCAGGTCACCAATGACGGCGGCAAGACCTTCACCCGCCTCGGCGAGCGCTACAAGCACGTCGACAATCACGCCATCTGGATCGATCCGCAGGACACCGATCACCTGCTCGTCGGCTGCGACGGCGGCCTCTACGAATCGTGGGATCACGCGAAGACGTGGGATTTCAAAGAGAACCTGCCGGTCACGCAGTTCTATCGCATCAGCGCCGACGACGCGCTGCCGTTCTACCACGTGTATGGCGGCACGCAGGACAACTTCAGCCTCGGCGGTCCGTCGCGCACGAACACGGCGCACGGCATCATGAACTCCGACTGGTACGTCACCCTCGGCGGCGACGGCTTCCGCAGCATCCCCGATCCGAAAGACCCGAACATCATCTACGCCGAAGCGCAGCACGGCGTGCTCAATCGCTTCGATAAGCGAACCGGCGAAGCGCTCGACATCCAGCCGCAGCCGGTGGCCGGGATCGACGCGCTGCGCCTCAACTGGGACTCGCCGCTCATCGTTTCGCCGCACGACAGCAACCGGCTCTACTTCGCCGCGCAATACCTCTTCCGCAGCGACAATCGCGGCGACAGCTGGACGCCGGTCAGCGGCGATCTCACGCGCAAACTGAATCGCAACGAGCTCCCGGTCATGGGCCGCGTGTGGGGCATCGACGCGGTGGCGAAAAACACCTCCACGTCGTTCTACGGCAACATCGTCTCGCTCGCCGAATCGCCGCTCGCTGAGGGATTGCTGTACGTCGGCACGGATGACGGACTGGTGCAGGTCAGCGAAGACGGCGGCAAGAACTGGCGCCGCGCCGACAAGTTCCCCGGCGTGCCGGAGTTTTCGTACGTCTCGCGCCTCGAAGCATCGGCGCACGACGCGAACACCGTCTACGCCGCGTTCGACAATCACAAAACCGGCGACTTCAAGCCGTACCTGCTGGTGAGCAACGACCGCGGCCGCAGCTGGAAATCGATCAGCAGCAATCTGCCGCCCAATCACACCACGTACGCGATCGTGGAGGATCACGTCGATCGCAATCTCCTCTTCGCCGGTACGGAGTTCGGCCTCTTCTTCTCGCAGAACGGCGGCGCGTCGTGGATCGAGCTGGAAGGCAACATGCCGACGATCGCGGTGCGCGATCTCTGGATCCAGAAGCGCAAAGACGATCTCGTCGTCGGCACATTCGGCCGCGGCATCTACATCCTCGATGATTACCGGCCGCTGCGCACGATGACCGCCGCGGTGGCCGACGGCGACGCAACGCTGTTCGCGCCGCGGACGACGGAGCTGTACGTCGAGCGGACGCCTCTCGGACTGCCGGGCAAAGGATTTCAGGGCGAAACGCACTTTACGGCCGAGAATCCGCCGTTCGGCGCGGTGTTCACGTACTACCTCAAAGACGAGCTCAAGACGTTGCGCAAGCAGCGCTGGGCCGCGGAATCGCAGCTCGAAAAAGACGGCGGCAACGAGCCGTCGAAACGGGTGCAGTACCCGAGCGGCGAACAACTGCGCGCCGAGGCGCGCGAGCTCGAGCCGGCCGTCGTGCTGACGGTGTTCGACGATGAGAACAACGTCGTCCGCCGCGTTACCGGCCCGGTCACGGCAGGCTTCCATCGCGTCGCGTGGGACCTGCGCTTTCCCGCGCCGTCGCCGATCAACCTCGAGCCCGGCGAGCCTGAGCTTTTCGAAACGCCGGAACAGGGACCGCTTGCCACGCCCGGCACGTACAAAGTGCGTCTCGCGAAACGGATCGACGGCATCGAAACGCCGCTGGGCGAGATGCAGACCTTCACCGTCGTGCCGCTGTATCTCTCGTCGATGAGCGACACCGATCGCGAGGCGACGCTGACCTTCCAGCGCCGCGCGTCGAAGCTGCAGAAAGCGGTGATGGGCGCTTCGCGCGCGAACGAAGAAGCGCGCACACGCGTGCAGCACGTCCGCCGCGCGCTCGACGAGATCGAGAGCACGGATCGCACCCTCATCGAGCGGCTGAACGCG
>DASVUA010000723.1:0-4263 GCA_036387295.1 Thermoanaerobaculia bacterium
GTGACAGGGGAGATCGATGTGACCTTCAACTGCGGCGGACGGAGCACCGCGCCGAGCTCGTACACGTCGCCCAGCCCGTCCGCATTGAACATCATGTATGTGAGACCGTTCTGCGCGAAGAATTGAACACTCTTCGGGGAGACCATCACGCCGGACGGGTTCGCATAGCCGGACGGGGCGCGACGGTAGTGCTTGCGAAAGAAGCCGTCAGTCGCCACTTCGGAAGGCGTGCCGTTCGTCAGTTTGAAAAGCCGCAGCTCGTCTGTGCGTACCTGGTCGGGCGCGTCACTCCCCGACCCGACGACCGCCAGGTATCCCGCCGCGGCATGAACGATGTTCGGCGTCATCACGGTGGGCGTCGTGAGCTCGTACACCGTTTTTTCGTACGACGTAGCCGACGGAGAAGAGGGGGCGAGTTTCCACATCGTCCCTCCTGGCGTGGAGGTCGTCCGTTCCGTCACCCAGAGGCTTCCGTTCTCATCGAACGAGAGGCTGGTGAAAACGCGCCCTGCCGGAAGCGTGTGCTCTGCGATTGCCGCGGTCCCGGCGACGAGCGCTTCAGTCGTGTAGATGCGCAACACCATGTTGCTGCCGTCGACGATTGCCACGCGGCCTGCCGCTTCGCTCTTGTCCCAGAGCTTGATGACGTTCGCGCTGCCGAAGCGGTGCGATACCGGCGTCGCTGCTCCCGGTGCGGTGACGTCATAAACGCTGGTCATGTCGGAGTACCCCACGACGGCGAAGTACTGGTCTCCGCGCTTCAGCGAAATGATTTTGCGGACGGACGACGATTCGCCGAAGCCGTGCTGTGCGACGAACGGCAGGTGCTTGCCGTCGGTCCGGCCGTCATCGAAGTGGATCCCCCAGCCGAAAACGCTCGTCGCAATGTAGAGATAGCCGCGATCGTCACTGTCAAAGTCCGACAGCACGATTTGGACATCCGGAGCGTTCGTCGTCCATCCCGAAAACTTCGATTCGACGTAGACGTGTGCGTCGAACATCGCGAGAGTTTCGAACGGCGCACCGCCTCTCGAGTAGGCGTTCGCGTGCGTCACGATCGTATTCACCGGCACCATCGGCTTCTGGAGCGTGCTGGTGAAGAAGGTGCTGAGGGTGTACGCGGCCACGGTCGAGCCGAGCTGCACGTAAACGCGATCGCGCGAGGGGCGGATGCGAACGATTCCGGCCCGGAGCGTGCGCATCCCGGCGTTCTGAAAATTTGTGGTGGTCGACGAATCGACGACCCGTCCGACGTGATCCACCAGCGGAACGTTGTATGGATACAGCGGCTTGCCGTCGTTCGGCTGACCGGCGGCGTTGTTGCCGGGGCAGCCTGTGCAAAGGACCGCCGGCTCATTCGCGCTGCCCGGCTGCGGGTAACTTTGAGCGAAAGCGACCGCGGGCGTGAGAAGGCACACGAACAGCGCTGAGAGAAATTTCATTGGCATGGCGGTCGGACCCGACGCGTCAGTCTAACTGTTATTAGGTGTCTTTGCACGCTTCGCCGCGAAGTACTTTTCTCGCAGCAGGCTCACCAGTCGCTCGTCCACCAGTCCGCGGGCGGTGCCTTCGAAGTCGAGTTTGTGGTCTTTGCGGAAGCGGTCGACGGCGTCCATCGTCTCAGCGTCGTACACGGCGTACTGCGTTTCGTACTCGTCGGCTTTTTTGTTGTACGCGGCGATCTGTTCCTGGAACGTTTTCGGGTCGCTGCGCATGAGCGCGGTGTTGCCGGTGAATTCCGGTTCTTCGGGGAACTTCGCCAGATCCTTGCGCCAGTAGCCGAGGGTGTGGAGCATCCGTTTCAGCTCGACGACGTCCTCGCCGCGGATGTCGGAGAACGAGCGGTAGCCGAGCCGGCGCTGCGTGCGGTAATAGATGCGCTTCAGTTCCGCGACCGGCTCTTCGTGCTCGCCGACGTCGATGGCCAGCGAGATGTGATCGCCGCCGCGGCCGGGATTCTTCGGGTCGGCCACCCGGATCGCGGCGCTCTGAAAGTTGCCCCAGCGCTTGTCGCCCCCTTTGGCCTGTCCCGCTTCGAGCGCAAGGATCAGCCGCTCGGCCAGCGGCATTCCGGTCCCTTCGGTCGCGTCGAGGTGCGCCGCCACCGCGTCCACCACCTCCGGCCCGACGAGGATGTTCCCCTGCACCGTGTAGTTTTTCCCCTGGCGGCTGCCCGCCCACACTCCGTTTTCTTTTCCGGTGAAAGACGCCGTGCGGCCCTTCATGTCGATCAACCCGAGCTGGCGCAGCTCGCGCCCCTGATCGTCCGCGAGCAACTGTCGCAGCGCCTCTTCCGGCGCGACGCCCGACTCCAACAGATCGAGGCCGCGCTTGCCGTATTCGACGACCGTCCACGACTGCGTCGCCACCGCGCCGACGCCGGCTCGGACCCACGGCACCGCACGCCCGACGAACGGCACACGCGTCGTCACGATCACAGCCGCTTCGCCGGTGGCCGGATCGATCGCGGCGATGGAGAACGTGGCCTGGGCGGGGAGCGCGGCGAAACCGAGCAGCAGGACGGCGAGGCGGAGGAGTGGTCTCATGCCGCCGATCTTAGTGCGGCGCGAGGCCGCTCTCAATCGGCGACGCCAGACGAAAACGGGGACGAAATCCCGGTGCGATGGGACCGCGGACGTTGCGGTGCGCGCGCACAGGGCCGAAACTGCCGCGCAACGTGAAGCGCGTTTTTCTCCGCAGTGCCGCCATCGCCGGCGCAATCATCGCCGGCTGGGCCGTGGTCGGCTCGTTTTTCGTCACGCAGGACTTTGCCTTGCTCATGCTGCGCGGCGCCGAGTTTCCGCTGATCGAGGTGGGAATCGTCGGCGCGATCAGCATCACGCTCTGGATTCTCCTCACGCCGTTTCTCCTTTATCTGGCTCGCGGCACGCGGGTGCTGAAAGCGATTGCGCTCGTTCTCGGGTTTGCGGTGCTGCGCTGCTTCGTGGGGGTGCTCTTCGTTCCCGCCATTCAGCGCGAGCCGCTGAGCGCCACGAATGTCGGCCGCTACTTCGCGAGCGAGTTTCACAGCAGTGCCACGATTGCCGCACTGATCGTCATTGCACGCGCGCTGTACGACGGCGCACGCACGGTGCGCGAAAAAGAACGGCGCGCGCTGACACTCGAAACGCAGCTCGCGCGCACGCAGCTCGAACAACTGCGCGGCCAGTTGCAGCCGCACTTTCTATTCAATGCGATCAACGGCATTGCGGCGCTCGTGCATACCGATCCCGATCTCGCCGACGAGATGCTGATGGAGCTCGCGGCGCTGCTGCGCTCGACGCTCGACCTCGGCCGCAGCGACACCATTCCTCTCCGTCGCGAGCTCGAGCTCGTCGACCACTACCTCCGCATCCAGACCATGCGCTTTCACGATCGCCTGCAATTGCGCCGCAACATCGACGCCGCCGCCCTCGGCTGCGAAGTGCCCGCGCTGCTGCTGCAGCCGCTGCTCGAAAACTCGTTGCGGCATGTCATCGCCCAGCGCCCCGAGGGTGGACGGATCGCGATGAGCGTCCGTCGCGCGGCCGGACGCCTCCTGCTGCGCGTCGAAGACGACGGACCGGGCTTCGATCCGGCCGCCGTGAAACTCGGCGTCGGCGTCAGCAACACCATGGCTCGGCTCGAACAGCTGTACCGCGGCGATGCGCGCATCGACTTCGCTCGCGTTGGCGACGCGTTCGCCGTCACGATCGACATACCGGCGCGGGAGGCGGCGTGATTCGAACTCTGATCGTTGACGACGAGCCGCTCGCACGCGCCCGCGTGGCGATGCTGCTCGCAAAACATCCTGACGTGGAGTTGATCGGGGAGGCGGGCGACGGCGAAGCGGCGCGCGAGCTGATCGCCGCGAAACGTCCCGACCTCGTGCTGCTCGACATTCAGATGCCCGGCCTCACGGGGCTGGAGCTGCTTGGATCGCTTCCCGAAGACTCCGCCCCGTCGGTCGTGTTTCTCACCGCGTACGACGAATACGCGGTCGAAGCGTTCGACGCCGCGGCCGTCGATTACGTGCTGAAGCCGGTCGACCCGAAACGCCTCGGCCGCGCGCTCGACCGCGTCCGCAACCGGCGCAGCGTGCCGCGCGTCGAGCCTGCATACCCGGACCGCTTTCTGGTGCGCAAAACCCACGGCCGCCGCGTATTGGTCAAAACCGCGGAGATCGAGTGGATCGGCGCGGAACGGAATTACATCCGCCTCTACACCGCCGATGCGTCGCATCTGATGCGCGAAGCAATCGGACGCATTGAAGAGCAACTCGAT
>DASVUA010000724.1:0-1571 GCA_036387295.1 Thermoanaerobaculia bacterium
AGACAAACGGCCGGCCCGATCAGAAGGTGCTTCCGGGTGTTGGCTATCTGGAAATGGCGCGCGCCGCGATCGCAAACGCATTGCCGGACCAGCCGGCGGCGTCAGTGCTGGAGCTGCACAATACCGTGTGGGCGCAGCCGATCGTCGTCCAGGAGCGCAAGGAGGTCGGCATCGCGCTGGTGGCCACAGAAGGCGATGCGGTCGATTACGAAATCTACAGTGACGACGGCGCGCACGAGGTCGTGCATTGCCAGGGTCGCGCGATCTTCAGCCAGGCGCCGCTTCCAGCCGCGCTCGCCCTAGAGCAGCTCAAAGCGCGAATGCGGAAGGGCCGTCTCGAATCGGCAGCGGTTTACGAATCGTGCGCACGAATGGGGCTGGTGTATGGTCCGGCGTTTCAGGGAATCACCGCAATCTACCGCGGAGATGGCGAGGTGCTGGCGGACCTGAGACTGCCGGGCACGCTCGCCGAGACCGCGGACGCCTTTGTGCTGCACCCGAGCCTCATGGACGGAGCGCTGCAGGCGGCGGTCGGATTGATGGATGGCGACGCGGACGCAATCCAGCCGCGGCTGCCGTTTGCGCTCGAAACGCTGCGCATTGTGGCGCCGTGCACGGCCGAAATGTCGGCGTGGGTCCATTACGCGGCCGGGAGCAAGGCCGCGGATTCTGTGGTCAAGCTGGACATCGATCTCTGCGACGCGAACGGAACGGTCTGCGTGCAATTGCGTGGATTCTCCGCGCGTGCGCTGAGCCGCGAGATCGACGCGCCGGCCACACGGCCGGAGCCCACGGGGAAGCTCTTCGCGATTCCGGTGTGGGAGCCGAGCGCCCCGTCACCGTCAGCCGTCGCACCCGCGCCTGCCGAGCACCACGTCATGATTTGTGCGCCGGCCGGCATCGATAGCGCCAGCGTGGAATCGCTCGTCCCGCGGAGCCGCTGCATCGCATTGCGCGCGGACGAGCGGCAGCACGTCGCGACACGCTATACCGAACATGCGATTGCCTGCTTCGAACAGGTGCAGTCGATTCTGCAATCGAGGCCGCACGGCAAAGTGCTGGTGCAGCTCGTCGTGGCGGACGATCCCGAGCAGCGGCTGCTTGCCGGCCTCTCCGGCGTATTGAAAACGGCGGCGCTGGAAAATCCGCAGTTCACTGGACAGCTCATCCTCGTCCCACCGCAAATCACCGCCGCGGAGCTTGCGGCGCTTCTTCAGGACGAGACGAACCGTACTGCCGATTCGCTTGTGCGGTACCGCAATGGGGAGCGGCAGGCTGTCCGCTGGCAGGAAGTGGCGGTGGAGGCGGAGCCGGCGCCACTGGCGTTCAAAGACGACGGCGTTTACCTCATCACCGGCGGCCTGGGCGGGCTGGGCGTGCTGTTCGCGCGAGAAATCCTCGCACGCACCGCCGCCGCGCGCGTCGTCCTCACCGGCCGCTCTGCATTGAACGCCGAAACGCAGGCGATCCGCGACGGATTCTCTCCGCGGCCGGAACGCGTGACCTACCGGCAGGTGAATCTCGATGACCTCGAGCAGGTCGTGCAGCTCGTAGAAACAATCGAGCGCGAC
>DASVUA010000725.1:0-14964 GCA_036387295.1 Thermoanaerobaculia bacterium
GGAACGAGTGCCGTGGCGCGGCCTCGCCGTCGCTGTCGCCGGCGGGCTGATCGCGGTCGCGCAGCTGTGGCCGAGGGAAGGGCGGCAGCAGGTCTACAGCGCGGTCCAGCTCGATACGGTCTGGTTCGCCGTCGCGAGCATGGTCTTTCCGTCCATGCGCATCGAGGATGCGATCGGCGGCGCGCTGGTGATCCTCGGCATCCTTGTGTACGGCATCAGCCGGCGCTGGACGGCGGTCGTCTTTCTGGCCGCCACGATGACCGCGCTCCTGCTCATTTACGTCTTCATCTGGATGGGGGGGCTGCGGCACGCCGGCATCCTGCTCGTGGTCGCGCTCGCCGCGGTGATGATCGCCGACGCGTACGGGCCGTATCGGCGGGAGCGGTTGCTCATGGCCGCGCTCGCCGTTTCGCTCGCGTACTCACTGTTGCCGGCGTGGAACGCGTGGGTGGCGGAAACAAAGTACGCCTTCTCAGGAAGCCGCGAGGCGGCGGCGTACATTCGAAAGGCCGGCCTCGACCGGAACGCCGTGCTCGTTTCGCATACGCTGTTGTGGAGCTCGCCGCTCGCGTATCTGCCGGACGCGAAGATCTGGTATCCCGCCCGGGGGCGGTTCGGCACGTTCAGCCGGTGGGAGCGGAGCGATGAGGAGCTCGCGCGGATGCCGCTCGAGGCGGTGCTCGAGCGTGCACGCATGCAATTCCGCGGGCGGCGGTGGGTGTTCATCGGCAACACAGAGCTGCCGGCGCCACTGCGGCGCGAGTACCGGCTGATCTATCGCACCAGCGAGCCGATCTGGAGCAGGCTGGAAGAGCAGTATTGGATCTACGAGCCCGCGGTGCGGCCGTAAACCAGTGCGGAATACGCCCGCGGGGTGTCCCGTTAGGGCTGGTCCGGGCTTGACAAAGTCCAAAATCCCCGCGTAAAGTGCGCGGGTTTTCCCGTCCGGGACCAATTGTCAGTGTACGTGTCTTCAGAAGGATAAGTAACGAATGCCAACCATCAACCAGCTTGTTGCGAAGGGCCGCGACGCCGTCAAGTACAAGACGAAGTCGCCGGCGCTCCAGTCGAGCCCGCAGAAGCGCGGCGTCTGCACGCGCGTTTACACGTCGACCCCGAAGAAGCCGAACTCCGCACTGCGCAAGGTTGCGCGTGTGCGTCTCACCAACGGGGTCGAAGTCACGACTTACATCCCGGGTGTCGGGCACAACCTCCAGGAGCACTCGATCGTGCTCATCCGCGGTGGCCGTGTGAAGGACCTTCCGGGTGTTCGTTACCACGTAATCCGTGGAACGCTCGACGCCACCGGCGTCGCCAAGCGCAACCAGAGCCGTTCCAAGTACGGCGCGAAGCGCCCGAAAAAGGCGTAAAGGTTCAAGGATCCAACGATGCCGAGAAGACGTGAAGTTCCCAAACGCGAGATCCTGCCGGATCCGGTTTACAACAGCCAGCTCGTCACCAAGTTCATCAACTCGCTGATGTCGGACGGCCGCAAGTCGGTTGCCGAGCGGGTGTTCTACGGCGCGCTGAAGAAGGTCGAAGATCGTGCGAAAGACGATCCGCTCAAGCTCTTCAAGAAAGCGATCGACAACGTGAAGCCGGCCCTCGAAGTCAAGAGCCGCCGCGTTGGCGGATCGAACTACCAGGTTCCGATCGAAGTGCGTCCGACGCGCCGTACGGCCCTCGCGATCCGCTGGATGATCTCGTACGCTGCCTCGCGCGGCGAGAAGACGATGGTCGACAAGCTGGCGGGCGAGATCATGGACGCCGCGAACAACCGCGGGAACGCGATCAAGAAGCGCGAAGATACGCACAAGATGGCTGAAGCCAACAAGGCTTTCGCACATTACCGCTGGTAAGCTCGAATAGCTCTCGCAGCAAATCCGTTGTAAGATACCCGGCCCCGCTCCTCGGCGGGGCCCACGCAGTACCGGCAGCACCAACTCAGCAGCTTTCCGTAGCTCCGTCTCGACCGGATAACACAGAAGAAGTTCTGCGGTTCCGGACCGAGCAACGGGAAACAAACAACTGAATCAATGCATCACCTCCTCAAACGGGAGGTGTGCGTGTATCGGCGGATGCCGGTACGCGTGTGTGTTTCGCCCTGAAGAGAAAAAAGCATGGCACGTCAGGTACCTCTCGAGAAAACGCGCAACATCGGCATCATGGCTCACATCGATGCCGGTAAGACGACCACTACGGAGCGCATCCTCTACTACACCGGGATCACGCATAAGATCGGTGAAGTGCACGAGGGCACTGCGACCATGGACTGGATGGTCCAGGAGCAGGAGCGCGGTATCACCATCACCTCCGCCGCGACCACCGCAAAGTGGGGCGACACGCGGATCAACATCATCGACACGCCGGGCCACGTTGACTTCACGGTCGAAGTCGAGCGCAGCTTGCGCGTTCTCGATGGCGCGGTCGGTGTGTTCTGCGCCGTCGGCGGCGTCGAGCCGCAGTCCGAAACGGTGTGGCGCCAGGCCGACAAGTACGGCGTTCCCCGCATCGCGTTCATCAACAAGATGGACCGCATCGGCGCGAACTTCGAGAACGTGGTCGGCCAGATCCGCTCGAAGCTCGGCAAGAACGCCGTTCCTCTTCAGCTCCCCATCGGCGCCGAAGACAAGTTCAAAGGCGTCATCGATCTCGTCCTGATGAAGGCGCTGGTCTTCAAGGATGAGACACTCGGCGCAAAGTACGACGTCGAAGAGATCCCGTCCGAGCTCATGGCGGAAGCCGAGAGCTACCGCGAGAAGATGGTCGAGTCGATCGCCGAATCGCACGACGAGCTGCTCGAAAAGTATCTCGCCGGCGAGACGCTCGAAGTCAGCGAGCTGAAGGCCGCGCTTCGCGACGCGACCATCCATCAGAAGATCACCCCCGTCCTCTGCGGCACGGCCTTCAAGAACAAGGGCGTGCAGCCGCTCCTCGACGCGGTCGTCGATTACCTCCCGAGCCCGGTCGACATCCCGCCGGTCAAGGGCATCAATCCGGACAACGACTCGGTCATGGAGCGCAAAGCGTCCGATGACGAGCCGTTCGCCGGCCTCGTCTTCAAGATCATGACCGACCCGTTCGTCGGCCAGCTGGCGTTCTTCCGTGTTTACTCGGGCCGCGTCGAGTCCGGCACTGCCGTTCTCAACTCGACCAAGGGCACGACCGAGCGCGTCGGCCGCCTCCTCCAGATGCACGCCAACAAGCGTGAAGAAATCAAGGAAGTGCGCGCGGGCGACATCGGCGCCGCCGTCGGTCTGAAGTCGGTCACCACCGGCGACACGATCTGCGATCCGAAGAATGCGATCGTCCTCGAGACGATGATCTTCCCGGAGCCGGTCATCGCGGTTGCCATCGAGCCGAAGACGAAAACCGACCAGGAAAAGATGGGCGTCGCTCTCGCGAAGCTCATGCAGGAAGATCCGACCTTCAAGGTCCACACGGATCCGGAAACGAACCAGACCATCATCCGCGGCATGGGCGAGCTGCACCTCGAGATCATCGTCGACCGTATGGTTCGCGAGTTCAACGTCGGTGCGAACGTCGGCAAGCCGCAGGTTGCGTACCGCGAAGCGATCACCAAGAACTCGGAAGCGGAAGGCAAGTTCGTCCGCCAGTCGGGTGGTAAGGGTCAGTACGGCCACGTCAAGATGCGTTTCGAGCCGATTCCGGAAGGTGGGTTCGAGTTCGTCAACGACATCGTCGGCGGTTCGGTTCCGCGCGAGTTCATCAAGCCGACCGAGCAGGGCATTCGTGAAGCGCTCGAGCGTGGCATCGTCGCCGGTTATCCGATGACGGGCGTGCGCGCGATCCTGTACGACGGCTCGTACCACGACGTCGACTCCTCGGAAATGGCGTTCAAGATCGCCGGTTCGATGGCCTTCCAGGAAGGCGCGAAGCGGGCCAATCCGATCCTCATGGAACCGATCATGGACGTCGAAGTCGTGACGCCGGAAGACTACGCGGGCGACGTCATGGGCGATCTGTCCCGCCGCCGCGGCAAGATCCAGCAGATGGAAGAGCGTGCCGGCGCGAAGGTCATCCGCGCACACGTGCCGCTCTCCGAGATGTTCGGTTACGCAACGCAGGTTCGGTCGATGTCGCAGGGCCGCGCCAGCTACACGATGCAGTTCCTGGCTTACGAGCCGGCCCCGAGGAACGTCGCCGAAGAGGTGATCGCCAAGAGCGCCGGAACAACGCAGCGAGTCTGAGGATCCCGACGGATCCACGAATTTTCAGTAGAAATCAGGGAGGTTAATCTCAATGGCCAAAGAGAAATTTGATCGCAGCAAACCGCACGTCAACATCGGCACGATTGGTCACGTCGACCATGGCAAGACCACGTTGACGGCCGCCATCACGAAGGTCCTCGCGTCGAAGGGTACGGCTTCGTTCGTCGCCTTCGATCAGATCGACAAGGCTCCTGAAGAGCGTGAGCGCGGCATCACGATCGCGACCGCGCACGTCGAGTACTCGACCACCAAGCGCCACTACGCGCACGTCGACTGCCCGGGCCACGCCGACTACGTCAAGAACATGATCACCGGCGCCGCGCAGATGGACGGTGCGATCCTCGTGGTCGCCGCGACCGACGGCCCGATGCCGCAGACGCGCGAGCACATCCTGCTGGCCCGTCAGGTCGGCGTGCCGGCCATGGTCGTCGCCCTCAACAAGGTCGACGCGGCCGATCCGGACCTCCTCGAGCTCGTCGAGCTCGAAGTCCGCGAGCTGCTCTCGAGCTACGACTTCCCGGGCGATGACATTCCCATCGTTCGCGTCTCGGCGCTCAAGGCGCTGCAGACCACCGACAACAACGACGAGTGGGCGAACCGCATCATCGAGCTGATGGACGCTGTCGACAGCTACATCCCGATGCCGGAGCGCGCGATCGATAAAGAGTTCCTGATGCCGGTCGAGGACATCTTCTCGATCTCGGGCCGCGGCACGGTCGTCACCGGCCGTATCGAGCGCGGAATCGTGAAGGTCGGCGAGGAAATCGAGATCATCGGCATCCGCCCGACCATCAAGAAGGTCGTGACGGGCGTCGAAATGTTCCGCAAGCTCCTCGATCAGGGTCAGGCGGGCGACAACGTCGGCCTCCTGCTCCGCGGTGTGGAGCGCAAGGACGTCGAGCGCGGTCAGGTTTGCGCCAAGCCGGGCTCGATCAAGCCGCACACGAAGTTCAAGGCCGAGGTCTACATTCTGACCAAGGAAGAAGGCGGTCGTCACACGCCGTTCTTCAACGGCTACCGCCCGCAGTTCTACTTCCGTACGACCGACATCACCGGAACGGCCGCTCTCGCCGAGGGCGCCGAGATGGTCATGCCGGGCGACAACACCTCGCTGACCATCAGCCTCATCGCCCCGATCGCGATGGAAAAGGGTCTGCGATTCGCGATTCGTGAAGGCGGCCGCACGGTCGGCGCCGGCACGGTCACGGACATCATCGAGTAGTCGTTTTCCCGAGGAGCGGCGGGGTTGACCCCGCCGCTCCGCTGTTCTTTGTAAGGGCTGAAAAACCATGATGAACGAAAAGATCCGCATCCGACTCAAGGCTTACGACTATCGCGTGCTCGACCAGTCGACCAGCGAAATCGTCGACACCGCGAAGCGCACCGGTGCAAAGGTAGCGGGCCCGATTCCCCTGCCGACGCAGATCTCGAAGTACACGGTTCTGCGCAGCCCGCACGTCGACAAAAAGTCGCGCGAGCAGTTCGAGATGCGGACGCACAAGCGGCTGCTCGACATTCTCGAGCCGACGACGCAGACGGTCGACGCTCTGATGAAGCTCGAGCTTCCGGCCGGCGTCGACGTCGAGATCAAGGCGTTCGGCAAGTAAGGCGCGGAGGCGCTTGGGCGCGGAAGGCGCCTGGGTGCTGCGTCGTACACACGCGCCTATGCGCCTAAGCGCCTAAGCGCCTCATGAACACACAAGAACCCGATCACACGGGTTCCAAGGTGGAAAGACTAAACAAATGGCAATCGAAGGAATCATTGGCAAGAAGGTCGGGATGACCCAGGTGTTCGCCGAAGACGGCGCCCTGGTTCCGGTGACGGTCGTCCAGGCCGGTCCCTGCCTCGTCGTCCAGAAGAAGACGAGCGAAAAGGACGGCTACAACGCCGTGCAGATCGGTCTCGTCGAAAAGGTGTCGAACCGCCGCATCACCAGCGCGCAGCGCGGACACTTTGAAAAGGCCGGCGTGCAGCCGGTGCGCACGCTCGCGGAAGTGCCGTACAGCGGCGACGCGAACGTCGGCGACCGCGTGCAGGTCGACATTTTCCAGCCGGGCGACTCGATCGACGTGGTCGGTCAGTCGAAAGGCAAAGGCTTCCAGGGCGTCGTGAAGCGTCACGGGTTCGCCGGCGGACGTGAGAGCCACGGCTCGATGTTCCACCGCGCTCCTGGCTCCATCGGTCAGTCCGCCTTCCCCTCGCGCGTCTTCAAGGGCATGCGCATGGGCGGCCGGATGGGCGGCGATCAGGTCACCGTCAAGAACCTGCGTGTGGCGAAGATCGACGTCGAGAACAACCTGATCTACATCCGCGGCGCCGTCCCGGGCGGTCGCAATGGCCTCGTGTACGTGAGCTTTTCGAAAAACGGAAAGCGGGGTGAGTGACATGCCGACCATCGAGATTAAAAACTGGGACAACAAAACGGTCGGCTCGGTCGACCTGCCCGAAGACATCTTCGCGTATCCGTACAAAGAGCATCTCGTCCACGAAGCCGTGCGCAATTACCTCGCCGGACTTCGCCAGGGCACCCACAAGACCAAAACCCGCTCCGAAGTGAGCGGTTCGAACAAAAAACCGTTTCGCCAGAAGGGCACGGGCCGCGCGCGCCAGGGTGGCGCCCGCCCCCCGATCCATCGTCACGGCGGCACGGTGTTCGGTCCTCAGCCCCGCGACTACTCGTACAAGATGAACACGAAGGAAAAGAAGGCGGCGCTCAAGTCGGCTCTTTCCCGCCGTGTGAAAGAAGGGAAGTTCGTCGTCATCAACGACATGGCCGTGGCCGAGTCGAAGACGAAGGCGTTCGCGCAGAAGATGGCCGGCATCGGCGTCGAAGGGAAGGCACTTCTCATCGACACGCTCGAAAACACGAACGCGGTGCTCGCGGCGCGCAACAACCCGAAGCTCCTGTTCGTCGACGCGCTGCACGTCAATGTGTACGACGTCGTCAACAGCCGCTACATCGTCCTGAGCCAGTCCGCGCTCGACCGTCTGACGGAGGCTCTCAGCAATGAACGCTAATCAGATCATCCGGCGGCCGCTGGTCACCGAAAAGTCGACCGTTCTTCGTGAAGACGGAAACGTGCTGGCGTTCGAGGTCGACCTCAAGGCCAACAAGATCCAGGTCAAGAGCGCCGTTGAAGAACTGTTCAAAGTGAAGGTCGAAGAGGTCCGCCTCTTCAACGTTCGCGGAAAAATGAAACGGATGGGCCGCTTCGTCGGAAAGCGCCGTGACTGGCGCAAAGCGTACGTGCGGCTCAAAGCAGGGGAAAAGGCGCCCGAGTTCGTCGAGGGCGTGTAGTTCAGTCCCCGCATAACCAGCCGATAAAGAAAGAAAACTATGGCTACGAATCGATACAAGCCGACTTCGCCCGGCATCCGATTCCAGACGCACGCTTCGTTCAAGGAAATTACGAAGTCGACTCCGGAAAAGGCACTGACCAAGGGCAAGCCGAAGACGGGCGGCCGCAACAGCAAGGGCCGCATCACGTCGCGCTTCATTGGCGGCGGTCACAAACAGAAGTACCGCGACATCGACTTCAAGCGTGACAAGCGCGGGATTCCCGCGAAGGTTGCGGCGATCGAGTACGACCCGAACCGCACGGCACACATCGCGCTGCTGCATTACGTCGACGGCGAGAAGCGCTACATCCTCGCCCCGAACGGCCTTGCAGTCGGCACGACCATCGTGGCCGGCGAGGACGCCGACATCCTGGTGGGCAATGCCCTCCCGCTGTCGAAGATCCCGCTCGGTACGGTCATCCACAATGTGGAGCTCAAGGAAGGCAAGGGCGGCCAGATGGTCCGTTCTGCCGGTGTCGGCGCGCAGCTCATGGCTCGCGAGGGCGATTGGGCAACGCTGCGTCTCCCTTCCGGGGAAATGCGCAAAGTGCACGTCCGCTGCTACGCCACGGTCGGTCAGGTCGGCAATCTCGAGCACGAGAACATTTCCTACGGTAAAGCCGGACGGACTCGTCACCTCGGCAAGAAGCCGCACAACCGCGGCGTCTCGATGAACCCGGTCGACCATCCGCTAGGTGGTGGTGAAGGCAAGACCTCGGGTGGCCGTCATCCGGTCAGCCCGTGGGGCCAGCCGACGAAGGGCTACAAGACGCGTCGCAACAAGCAGACGAACAAGTTCATCGTCAAGCGGAGAACCAAGTAAATGCGCTCAATGAAAAAAGGTCCGTTCGTGGATCACCACCTCGAAAAGAAGGTGGAGACGATGAACCGCGAGCGCGACAAGAAAGTCATCAAGACGTGGTCGCGCCGTTCGACTGTGACTCCCGACATGGTCGGTCACACGATCGCGGTGCACAACGGCCGGAAATTCACCCCGGTTTACATCTCCGAGAACATGGTCGGTCACAAGCTGGGCGAGTTCTCCCTGACCCGCACCTTCAAAGGCCACAGCGGCAAGAAGGTCGAGAAGTCGGCCAAGCCGGCAGGGAAGTGACGGCGAAGCCGTCATCCTGAGCAGAGCGAAGGATCTAAATTATGGAAGCAACGGCAACTCTCAGATACCTGAAAGCATCGCCCCAGAAGGTCCGTCTCGTGGCCGATCTCGTGCGCGGCAAGAAGGTCGAAGAAGCGCTCAACATCCTGCGGTTCACGCGCAAGGCTGTGGCCAAGGACCTCGAGAAACTGGTCCGTTCGGCTGTCGCCAACGCGGAGAACAAGGAAGCCAGCGCGGACGTCGACGATCTCGTGGTCTCGAAGATTTACGTCAACGAAGGGCCGCGTGAGAAGCGCATCCTCCCGGCGCCGATGGGCCGTGCGTATCAGATTCAGAAACGCAAGGCGCACGTCACCGTGCATGTCTCGGACGAAGTGAAGGCTGTGAACGAGCGTAGTGGCGGCAAAGGTCGCGCGCGCGCCAGGAAACAGGGGTAATCGATGGGTCAGAAGGTCAATCCTTACGGTTTTCGGCTGGGCTTCAACAAGACCTGGCACTCGCGCTGGTTCGCGGGGAAGAACTACGCCGAGACGCTGCATCGCGATCTGAAGCTTCGCGACGATCTCAAAGGCCGCCTCAGCCACGCCGGCGTGTCGGAGATCGACATCGAGCGTACGGCGAACAAGATGCGCATCAATATCTACACCTCGCGCCCGGGCATCATCATCGGCCGTAAAGGTGCGGAAGTGGACAAGCTGCGCGATGAGCTGCAGAAGCTCGTCAATGGCGAGGTCTACATCAACATCCAGGAAATCCAGCGTCCGGAGCTCGACGCACAGCTGGTGGCCGAGAACATCGCCACGCAGCTCGAGCGCCGCATCGCGTTCCGCCGCGCCATGAAGAAGGCGATGGAATCCGCCTTCCGCTTCGGTGCGAAAGGAATCAAGGTCCGCGTGGGCGGGCGCCTCAATGGCTCCGAGATCGCGCGTTCCGAGTGGTACCAGGACGGACGTCTTCCGCTGCACACCCTGAAGGCCGACATCGACTACGGTCTGGCCGAGGCGCACACGACGTACGGCATCATCGGCGTCAAGGTGTGGCTGTTCAAGGGCGAGATGGCGAAGGCGCGGAGCCGCCGTCGCGAGAAGTAAACGAGGATCGAAATCGAGAATGGAAAATTGAAAGTTGGAAGATCTGACGATTGACAGCCCCACTCGGGTTTTCAATTTTCAATTTTCAATTTTCAATTCGGAGTCATACCAATGTTGATGCCGAAGAAGGTGAAGTACAGAAAGCAGCAGCGCGGACGCCGGCGCGGAGTCGCGTCGCGCGGGGCGAAAGTCTCGTTCGGAGACTACGGCCTGCAGGCGCTCGAAGTGGGCTGGGTGACCGCCCGCCAGATCGAAGCTGCGCGTATCGCCATGACCCGCCACGTCAAGCGCGGCGGAAAGATCTGGATCCGCATTTTCCCGGACAAGCCGATCACCAAGAAGCCGCTCGAGACCCGTATGGGTAAGGGCAAGGGTGCACCGGAAGAATGGGTATGCGTCGTCAAGCCGGCCCGCATCCTCTATGAAATGGAGGGTGTGACCCGCGAGATCGCCGAAGAGGCGTTTCGTCTGGCCGCGCACAAGCTCCCGATCAAGACGCGTTTCGTGACGCGCGAACAGACGGAGGTCGGTGAGTAATGGCCAGCAAGAAAACAGTGACCGGACTGCGCGACAAGAGCGTCGACGAACTGCGCTCGCGCGAGAAGGACCTGCGCGAGCAGCTCTTCAAGCTCCGCTTTCAGCGCGCCACCGGGCGCGTCGAGAACCCGATGAAGATGCGCGAGGTTCGCCGCGAGATCGCGCAGATCCAGACGCTTCTCAATGAGCGCGAGCGCAGCGCCGCCAGCGCGTAAGGAACAGAACCATGGCAACGAAGGAAAAGAACCCGGCGCCGGCCGAGAGCCAGAACAGCCGCACCAAAGTCGGCGTGGTGGTCTCGAACAAAATGCAGAAGACTGTGGTTGTCGCGGTGGAAAACCTCGTCAAGCACGGCATGTATCAGAAGTATGTGAAGCGGACGAACAAGTTCCTCGCCCACAACGAGAGCGCCGAGATCAACATCGGTGATCGCGTGATCATCGAGGAAACGCGCCCGCTCTCGAAGCGGAAGCGCTGGAACGTTCGCGAAGTTCTCGACAGGGCCAGCTAAACGTCCGTTATCAGTTGTCAGTTGTCGGTTGTCCGAGACACCGTGCAATGACAACGGACAACCGACAACCGACAACGGTTGGGGAGACAGAGTCATGATTCAGATGGGAACCATTCTTCAGGTGGCCGACAATACCGGCGCCAAGAAGATCGCCTGCATCCGTATGCGCGGCGGCTCGACGGCCGGTCAGTACGCCCGAGTCGGCGACGTGATCACGGCGTCGGTGAAGGAAGCGTCGCCGGACGGCACGGTGAAGAAGGGCGCGGTCGTCAGGGCCGTGATCGTCCGCACTGTGAAAGAGACCCGCCGCCGCGACGGGTCGTACATCAAGTTCGACGACAACGCAGCCGTCCTCATCAACGATGCGCGCGAGCCGGTCGGCACCCGCGTTTTCGGACCCGTTGCACGCGAGCTTCGTGAGCGCAAGTTCATGAAGATCATCTCGCTCGCACCGGAAGTCATTTAAAGGAAGCACACCATGGGATTGTACGGACGTAGCAGCAAGCAGATCGAAGGCCCGCGCCCCAAGCCGCATGTGAAGAAAGGCGACACCGTCGTCGTTCTTTCTGGCAAGGACCGCGGCAAGCAGGGACGCGTTCTCCGTGTCCTCGCGACCAAAGGCAAGGCCATTGTCGAGCGGGTGAACTTCACCAAGAAGCACACGCGCCCGAACCCCGCCAAGAACGTCAAGGGCGGCATCCTCGAGCGCGAGTCGCCGATCAACGTGGCCAAGCTCCAGGTGATCTGCCCGAGCTGCAATGAGGCTTCGCGTACCGGCTCGCACCGCGACGACGAAGGCAATGCCGTCCGCTTCTGCCGTAACTGCAAAGCGGACCTCGGCAAGTAAGCAGTCACACATCGACCTCCCCCGTACAAACGCCGGGGGACCAAAGGAACCAAGATGCCGTCCAGATTGAAAGAGCTGTATCAGAACGAAGTCCGCAAAAAACTGCAGGACGAGTTTCAGATCAAGAACCCCATGGCGGTTCCGAAGGTCGAGAAAGTCGTTCTCAACATGGGCATGGGCGAGGCGATCTCCAACGCCAAGATCCTCGACGCAGCCGTCGACGAGCTGGCCACGATCACCGGTCAGAAGCCGGTCGTGACCCGCGCCAAAAAGTCCATCGCCGCATTCAAGCTGCGCGAAGGTGTTCCCATCGGCACGATGGTCACCCTGCGCGGCGAGAAGATGTACGAGTTTCTCGACCGTCTGATCAACGTCGCTCTTCCGCGCGTCCGCGACTTCCGCGGCGTGCCGACGAAGTCGTTCGACGGCCGCGGTAATTACACCCTCGGTATTCGCGACCACCTGATCTTTCCGGAAATCGATCCGGTCAAGGTCGACAAGGCCAAGGGCATGAACATCACGATCGTCACGACCGCGAAGACCGACGAGCTTGCTCGCACGCTGCTTCGCGAGCTCGGAATGCCCTTCGGGAAGTAAAAGGAACACACATGGCCAAAACTTCAATGATCGTCAAGGCTGAACGGAAGGCGAAGTTCTCTACGCGGCAGAAGAGCCGCTGCAAGCAGTGCGGACGTCCGCGCGGCTTTCTGCGCAAGTTCCAGCTCTGCCGTATCTGCTTCCGTCTGCTCTCGCTCGGCGGCTATATCCCCGGCGTGACGAAATCGAGCTGGTAGCTCGCACGACCGATTACAGGAGTCACAGAATGTCGATGACAGATCCCATCGCGGATATGCTCACCAGAATCCGCAACGGAATTCAGTCGCGCCACGAACGCGTCGAGATGCCGAGCTCCAAGCTCAAGGTCGAGGTTGCGCGGATCCTCAAGTCCGAGGGTTTCATCAGCAACTACAAAGTCGTGAACGACGAAGGTAAGCCGCAGGCCAGCCTCCGCGTTTACCTCAAGTACTCGGAAGACGGCGAGCCCGTCATCCATGGCATCGAGCGCATCTCGCGCCCGGGCCGTCGCGTCTACCGCGGCAAGGAAGCGATTCCGCAGGTTCTCGGCGGTCTCGGCCTGGCCATCGTCTCCACCTCGAAAGGTGTTCTTTCGGGAGACGAAGCGGCACGCACCGGCATCGGTGGCGAAGTCCTCTGCCAGGTCTGGTAAGGAGATCCGCACATGTCGCGTATTGGAAAAAAAGAAATCCCGCTGCCGAAAGGCGTCGAGGTGACGCAGAACGGTGACGCGGTCGTCGTCAAGGGGCCGAAAGGCAACCTGACCACGGCGCTCGTCCCCGGCATCACCATGAACGTCGAGAACAACGTCGTGAAGTTCGAGCGTCGTGACGATCAGGGCAAGACCCGCGCGTTCCACGGCCTCATGCGCGCGCTCGTGGCGAACAACGTCAAGGGCGTGAGCGAAGGCTTCAAGCGCGAGCTCGACATCGTCGGCGTCGGTTATCGCGCCGAGGTCAAAGGGCGGGAAGTCGTCTTCCAGCTCGGCTACTCGCACCCCGTCCGCTTCTCGATCCCGGAAGGCATCGACATCGTCGTCGACGCCAAGACCGGCCACATCACCATCACCGGAATCGACCGTCAGAAGGTCGGACAGACCGCCGCCGAAATCCGCAGCCTCCGCGAGCCGGATCCCTACAAGGGCAAAGGCATCAAGTACAGCGACGAAGTGATTCGCCGCAAGGCCGGTAAGGCAGCGGGTAAGTAAGAGGCAATTGAAAATGAACAATTGAAAATTGAAAAATCGGAAGGCGAGAAAGCGCGCGAGCGCCTTTTCAAGTTTCAAGTTTCAATTTTCAATTTCGCCTAGTGAGCCGGGTACTTCATCTCGGCACAGAGGACAGGAAAAATGGATCGCGCAAAAGAAAGAGTCGCAGCGAGAGGCCGGGTCCGCGAACGGATCCGCCGCAAGGTCACCGGCACCACGGCGCGTCCGCGCCTGGCGGTGTTCCGCAGCCTCAAGAGCGTGTACGCTCAGATCATCGACGATGCGACCGGCAATACGCTCGTGTCGGCGTCGAGCCTCGAGAAGGACGCTGGAGCAAAAGGCTCCAACGCGGCGGCCGCAAAGGCGGTCGGCGCGCTGATCGCCAAAAAGGCGAAGGACAAGGGGATCACCAAGGTCGTATTCGACCGTGGCGGCTACCTCTACCACGGCAACATCAAGGCGCTCGCGGATGCGGCGCGTGAGAACGGACTGGAATTCTAGGAGATCACATGCAGCGTCCAATGCAGCGTCCCGGACAGGGCTCCCCTCGCGGCGATCGTCGTCAGGATGATCGTAGCGAAAGCGGGATGATCGATAAGGTCGTCCATATCAACCGCGTGACGAAAGTCGTCAAGGGCGGTAAGAACTTCAGCTTCAGCGCGCTGGTCGTCGTCGGTGACGGCAAGGGCAAGGTGGGCTTCGGATCGGGTAAGGCCAAGGAAGTTCCGGCCGCCATCAAGAAGGGCATCGAGATCGCGAAGAAGAACATGATCACGATCGCTCTCAGCGGCAGCACCATTCCGCACGCGATCCTCGGCCACTATGGCGCCGGCAAGGTTCTGCTCAAGCCGGCCTCGGAAGGTACGGGCGTCATTGCCGGTGGTCCGGTCCGCGCGATCCTCGAGTCGGCCGGCATCCAGAACATCCTCACCAAGTCGCTCGGCACCGCCAATCCGCACAACGTCGTCAAGGCGACGTTCGAAGCGCTCAAGCTCCTCCGCACGGAAGAGCAGTACAAAGCGCTCCGCGGTGGTGCGGAGGAAGCCGCAACGGAAGGAGCCGAGGCGTAATGGCTACCGCGAACGGCAAAACCATCCGTATCCGTCAGATCCGCAGCGGCATCGGTTGCCCTGTCGAGATGCGCGAGACCCTCAAGGCTCTCGGCCTCGGCAAGATGCACCGCGTCGCCGAGCGCGTCGACACCCGGGAAATTCGCGGCATGATCGCGAAGATCCCGCATCTCGTCGAAGTCGTCGAATAAGAACCTACCTGCAGCCGGCCGTCCGTTGTGCGCTTCGTGCCGCAACGAACCGCCGGTCCCGGGCAACTCGAGGTGAGACATGGAACTCAATAATCTGAAACCGAAAAAGGGCGCACGGCACGCGAAGAAGCGTCTCGGCCGCGGCCCCGGCTCCGGTCACGGCAAAACTGCCGGTCGCGGTGAAAAGGGACAGAAGTCCCGTTCCGGCTACAGCGGCAAGCGCGGCTTCGAAGGCGGCCAGATGCCGC
>DASVUA010000726.1:0-20276 GCA_036387295.1 Thermoanaerobaculia bacterium
ATGCCGGTGGAGAAGATCAGCGCCGCGCGCGGGTTGATGCGGCCGGCCGGCAGCGGTCGGCTGCGGGTGCGGTTCATCCGCGCGTCGTGCTCGCGCTCGACGTACTGGTTGAGCGCGTTCGTGCCGGCGGCGACGAGCGCCGTTCCGAACAGCGCGTTCAGCATGAGCAGCGGATTGACCGTCTCGGCGGCGAACAGGTATCCGGCCGCGGTCGTGATCAGGACCATGAAGACGATCCGCGATTTCGACAGCTCCAGGTAATCGCGGGTGATGCTCGCGCGGCGCGGTGACTCGAGTGCGACCGACGTCATGCCGTCGCCTCGATCAGCGCCGCTCGTTGGCGCGAGGAGCGCTTCCACGCCAGCGTGCGCGCGGAAAGCGTGAGCACGAGCGAGAGCGCGAGGGTGAAGGCGCCGAGCACGACATGGAGGCTGGTGATGTGCGGCTGCTTGCCGCTCCAGATGACGTAGCCGCCGAGGATCACCTGCGCCGTCACGACCGTGACGAGGAGGTGCGCGATCGCGCGAAGCGGATGCTCGCGCTCGTACCGCAGCAGGCGGACCGCGGTGGCGATCACCGCCGCGGCGACGATGAAGCCGCCCGCGCGATGCACGTACGCGGCGACGATCTCGGGGGAGACGAACGCGGGAACGATGCGTCCGAACGACAGCGGGAAATCAGGGATGGCCAGGCCGGCGCCGAGGTGGCGCAGCACGGCGCCGGCGAGAATCTGCAGATAGACGAGCGCGGTGAGCGCCGAGGTCATCGTCACCGGTGCATCGCCTTTTTCCAGCGTCCGCAGCGCGTGATACCAGCGCGACGTGAAGAACGCGATCGCGACGTTGAGGGAGAAAAAGATCTCCGCCAGCGCGGCGTGAGAGATGGAGATCGATTTCGGCAGCAGATAGCGGACCGTGATGCCGCCGAGAATGCCTTGCACGACGACGGCGAGGAGCGAGAGCCAGCCGAGCGTCCGGACGAACTTTTTCGGTTCGCGGCGCTGGAGCCAGACGGCCTGGATGATGGTGAGGAAGCCGACCGTCGAGGCGATCAGGCGATGGCCATGCTCGTAGAAGATGCCCCCCACCCACTTGCTGAACGGGAACGTGAACATGTTGTGGCCGTAGGTGTTCGGCCAGTCGGGCACCGAGAGGCCGGAGTTGGTCGAAGTGACCATCGCTCCGGCGAAGATGAGAAAGAGCGTCGACGCCGCGACCAGCTTCGTGAAGCGGCGAAGCCAGACGGGGGACTGCTCCTGGTAATGCTTGATCGGTTCGAGGGCTTTCATCGTTCGTTGTCAGTCATCGTTGCCGGTTGTCCGCGGGTCTGCCCGACAACTGAGAACCGGCAACGCTATTCGGAGATGGTCGCCGCGAGCGGCGTCTGCGCGGCCATCCACGCGTCGAATTCGGCTTTGGTGTTGACTTCGAAGAATCCCTTCATCCGGTAATGGCCGAGGCCGCAGAGCTGGGCGCAGGCGATCTCCCACTTCGGATTGCCTTTGCGGCTCGTCTTGACCGGCGTGAAGTGTACAGGAACTTGCATCCCGGGGATCGCGTCCTGTTTCACTCGCATGAACGGCAGAAAGAAGCTGTGGATCACGTCTTTCGAGGTCAGTTGAATGACGACCGGACGGTTCACCTGCAGCTGCAGATCGTTGACCGTCGCGACGTCATCCTTGGCGTGCGGATCGGAGATGTCGAGGCCGATCGGATTGGAGGAACTGACGTGGTTCACGTCGGTCTTTCCGAAGATCCCGTCGGCTCCGGGATAGTGAACGTTCCACGCAAACTGCTCGCCGATCACCCGAATTTCCATGGCGTCTTTGTCGCGCGTCGGACGCGTGGTCCAGCGTGACCAGGCCGGAATCGAGATGCCGAACAGGAGCACGCATTCGACCATGAAGACGGCGATCTCGGCGTATTTCGAGGCGTGCGATTTGGTGCCGTGGTAGACGGCCTTCGGATGTTTCGACGCGCGGAAGCGCAGGAGCATGAAGGTGATGAGCAGCCCCCACCCGATGAAGAGCACGAGCATCAGCCAGTGAACATACGCGCTGAGCGCATCGAGCTCGGCGCCGTGGGCGGAGTAATCGGGCGGCATGTACTGCGCGAGCCATTCCCTCATCGGTGCGGTCCCCCTTCAATTACACGAAGCGATTCGCGGAACCGGCGCTGTTCGCGCCCGCGCCGCCAGAAGCTCCAGAACATTGCGATGAATCCGATCTGGACGAAGCCGACCAGTCCGAGCAGCACCCAGATCCCATTGTTCACCCCCTTGACCATCGGATCGTTCGGTGAGCCCCAGCAGACCGGGCAACCAAACGCGACGGGAGCCAGAAAGAGGATGAGGAGCGCTGCGACGATGTAGCCCGTGACCCGTTGCCCGTTGCCCGGGCCTTCGCGCCTTGCGGAGACGTCCCGCCGAGGGGAGACAGCCCGGGCAACGGGCAACGAGCAACGGACAACTCCCCTCACGGCAACTCCCCTCACGGCAACTCCTTCAACTTCGCGAACGCTTTCTTGCCGTACACGGTGAGTGCCCCGGCGGTCACGAGAAAGAGGAGGCCGAGGGCGAGGGCCGCGGTGTCACGCTCCGCCGCGAACTGGCGGATGCCCCACAACGCGACGTACAACGACAACGCGACGGTGACGATGATGAAGATGATGTGGAACGCCCGGAGCGACATGGGATCAGTGTCCTGAGCTGCCTGTGTGGCCGGTGGAGGTATTGGCGGCGGGCGCGGGCTGGCTGGCGTTGAGGTCGTATTCGGGCCAGACTTTTTCCGCGTTCTCGCGCTGGTGCCACGGTCCCCACATCAGCATGCCGAAGAAAAAGACGGTCAGTGCGAGCACCGCGAAGATCAGTTTTCGCTCGGAGACGAGATGCATGAAGAACGCGGCGACGAGAGAGCCCTTCACGGTGGCGACGACGAGGGCGAGCGTCACCGCCTGCCAGGTGGGGAGGTGCAACTGCGAGATCGCGACGGTGACGACCGTGAGGACCGCCAGTGCGCCGAACACGATCAGGTAGCGGCGAATCTCTTTCCTGATGGCTTCGGGGCTGTTGTCGTGGCCGTGATGCTGGTCGTCGTGAGTGGGATGCTCCACCTCGCCCAATGGCTCGCGTGGCGGGCCGCCGGCGTGCTGGTTCGGCGTCCCCTGCTGCGGATGAATCGCGGTGTCGGTCATCGATCGCTCCTGCCAGCGCTTACAGCAAATACAGAATCGGGAAAAGGAAGATCCAGACGAGATCGACGAAATGCCAGTAGAGACCGGTCACTTCGACGCGATTGGTGAATTGATCGCGCTTGGTCGCATACCACTTGTCGGCCGTGAGCAGGAGGTAGGCGAAAACGACCATCCCGCCGAGGACGTGCAGTCCGTGCAAACCGGTGAGGACGAAGTAGGTGGCGAAGAAGTTGTTCGTGCTCGGGTATTGATGATGCCCGAACTTGGTCATGTACTCGATGGTCTTGATGACCATGAATCCGCAGCCGCAGAGCAGCGTGAGGGCGAGGAAGATCTTCGCTTTCTTCAACTCGCCGAGGCGCAGGTTGGCCCACGCGAGGATCACGGTGACCGACGAGCCGATGAGCACGAATGTGTTCAGCGTGGCCAGTTTGACGTTGAGGATTTCCCACCCGTGCGGCCAGACGGGTGCGCCGGTTCTCAACAGCACGAGCGTGGAGAACAACGCGCCGAACAGCATCACCTCGGATGCGAGGAACAGCCAGATCCCGAGCTTGCCGTTGTAGACGCCGGTGTCCGGACGCGCGTGAACGGTATACGGGATCTCGATCTCGTGCGAATGCGCGCCATGCGCCGCGCCGTGTACGGTCAATGCGTGGCCGTCGTCCATTACGCCTCCCTCTGCGCAACCGCGGTCGCGGCGAGCATGCCGCCGCCGGTGTGCGGCGCCGGCGCGATCGTGCCGTCGTCAGGCACATGCTGCGGGATGAAATCCGAGGCGGTGTGGCCCGGCACACTGTATTCGTACGGTCCGCGGTACACGACCGGCAGCACGTCGAAGTTGCCGTGTGCCAGCGGAGGCGACGTAGTGGCCGCCCATTCGATCGTGGTCGCATCCCAGACGTTCGAGCCGACACGGCGCCCTTTGAACATGCTGTAGAAGAAGTTGAAAATGAACGGCATCTGCGCCGCCAGCAGCCCGAACGCCGAAATCGACATGAAGACGTTCGTGTGCAGCACCGGCTGCGCGTGCTGGTATTGCGCACCGCCGTCGTACAGGCGGCGCGAGACGCCCGCGAGGCCCTGGATGAACATCGGCGCGAAGACGCCGTTGATGAAGATGAGCGATGCCCAGAAGTGCAGCTTCCCGAGCTTCTCGTTCATCTGACGCCCGGTCGCTTTCGGGAACCAGTAATAGATGCCGGCGAACATGGCGAAAATCGTCCCCGGCGCGACGACATAATGGAAATGGCCGATGACGTAATACGTGTCGTGCAGATGAATGTCGGAGGCCGCGAGTCCCAGCGGCAGGCCGGTGAGTCCGCCAATGCCGAACATCGGGAGAAATGCGAGGGCGAAGAGCATCGGGACAGTAAAGCGAATGGCGCCGCCCCACAGCGAAATGATCAATGCGGTGAGGATGATGACCGACGGGATCGAGATGATCATGGTCGTGGTCTGGAAGAACGCGCTGATCGCCGTTCCCATCCCGGTCATGAACATGTGATGCGCCCACACCACGAACGACATAAACCCGAGGAAAATCCCGGCGCCCACGAGGCTCTTGTAGCCCCACAGCGGTTTACGCGTGTTGTTCGCAATAACCTCGGCGATGATTCCCATCCCCGGCAGAATCAGCACGTACACCTCGGGATGCGCGAGGAACCAGAACAGGTGCTGCCACAACAGAGGATTTCCGCCGCCGGCGTTCTGTAATGGCGTGCCGCTGATCACGAGACCGCTCGGCATGAAGAAGCTCGTGCCGGCCACGCGGTCCATGAGCTGCAGCACCGCGGCCGCTTCGAGCGGCGGAAACGCAAGCAGCAGCAGGAACGAGGTAATGAGCTGCGCCCAGACGAAGAACGGCAGACGCATGAACGTCAGCCCTTTCGCGCGCAACTGGAAGATGGTGACGATGAAGTTGACCGAGCCGAGGAGCGACGACGTGATCAGGAAGATCATGCCGAGGATCCAGACCGTCTGCCCATGTGTGGCAATGACGGAAAGCGGCGGATACGACGTCCAGCCCGAGTTCGGCGCGCCACCCGGAACGAGGAAGCTCGCCAGCATGAGCAAGCCGCCCGGCAGGTACAGCCAGTAGCTCATCATGTTGAGCTTCGGGAACGCCATGTCGGGCGCGCCGATCTGCAGCGGCACGAGGTAGTTCCCGAACGCGCCGACGGCGAGCGGCACGATTGCGAGGAACACCATCACCGTGCCGTGCATCGCGCCGAGCTGGTTGTAGAACTCGGGCGCCATGACGCCGCGCGGCGCGTTCGCGTTGCCCACGATCGCCGCAATCCACGCCGGCAACGGCTGCCCCGGCCACGCGAGCTGATACCGCATCAGCAGCATCATCGAAAAGCCGAGGAGGAGGAACGACAGCGAAGTGACCGTGTACTGGATGCCGATCCACTTGTGATCGGTCGAGAACACGTACTTGCTGATGAAGGACTGCCGATGCGCGTTGTGCTGGGCGTCTTCTTCCCGCCCGACGCGCAGCGCTTCTTCGAGTGCGCGTTGCGCGTCGCGCGGCCGCATCCATTGGTTGCCTACCCGAACCTGCCGTTTTGGTGGCATCGTTTTCCTCGGCTCTGGGCGATTTGCCCAGCTATCCCTTGAACGTGAACGTGACCTGCTTCTGCTCTTTCGGTCCGACTGTGACCTGCTGCTCCTGCTCGCCGAACCTCTCGTGCCACGCGACGAGCGTGTAATTGCCGGGGGGAAGGTTCGCGATGGAGAACGTGCCGTCGGCCTGCGAAACGCCGTGATACGAATGCGGCAGGACGGCCATGTACGACTTCATCCAGCCGTGGACGTCGCATTTGATGCGGAACGGCTTCATCTCCACCTTGTCGAATTTCTTGCTCGACACCATCCCCTGCACCGGCTGACCTTCGTTGAACTGCGCGTTGACGGCCGGCATGGCGTGGACGTTGTGAAGGGTGGCGTCGCTGTTCCGGATCTCGATCGGCTGGCCGACCTGCACGGCGGAGACGTGAGGGAAATACTGGCAACCACGCTGATCGAGGAGAGCGGGCGTGCGGACGGGAGCGCCGGCCGGCGCGTTCTTGACGAACACCAGCACGTTCGCGAGCTCGCCGGCGGCGCCGACGACCACTTCGTCATTCAGCGCCGGCTCCGGATGCTTCGACTGGCAGAACGGATCGGCGCCCATCTGGAGCGGCCCCCGTTTCGGCGCGGCCCCTTCGAACTTCACGAGGCCGCCGACCGTCGCGGCGTCGGCGACGGCGACTGGCGCTGCCGCGGCAGCGGGTGCGGATCCGCCCCCTTCCGTATTGGCGGCAGCGGCTGACGGCGCCGCGTGATCGTCTTCGCCGAGGTCTTCTTCCTCGACGACTTCCTTGCCGCCGCCGCAGGCGATCGCGGTGACGAGCATCAGCATGAACAATAGATTGAGGGACTTCCTGAGTGACATCGTGGCTCCTTATCGTTGAAGGCCAGGCGCTCCGGCCTGTCCTGCCGCGGTCCTGACAGGCGCGATCGCCTCCCGGCCGCGGTCTCCGGTCTGCACCGCGGGCGTAGCCGGCGGAGTGCGAGGGACGGTCTGTTGCTGGGGAATGAGCGGGAACGGCGGCGCGCCTTCGACGGCCGGAGCGCGCATCCGGTCGATGCCGATGCTCCAGATGTAATCGCGCAGGTAGTTGGTCAGCGCGACCGCATCGGACATGGCTTTGTTCAATGCTACCTCGTTCTCGAAGTGCGGCAGAAGCGCTGCTTTGCTGGCCGCGAACTGAGGCGTATTCAGCGCCTGTGCGAGCGGCGACTGGAAGCCACCCGTCTCGCGGTCGCGTGGGAAGTTCGTCGGCATGCGCGTGCCCGGGATGTGCTCGTCGGGACGGCGAATCCAGTCGGCGACCCAGTCGTGCCGCAGACGGAGTCTCGACAGCGTGAGGTTCGGCGCGAGCGACGTGGAGTCGGCGGTGTTCGGCACCGGCGGATTGGCCGGATCGACAGGATTGACGGCGTGGCACTGCTGGCAGCGGAGCATGGTGAACACTTCGCGGCCGATGGCGGCGTTCTTCGCCGCGACGGTCGTGTACTGGTGCGTATCGAACTGCGGCTCGTCCCCTTCCGCGGCAAAGCCGGCCACGAGGAGCGCCGCTTCCTGATCTGTGAAATGGAAGGTCGGCATCCGCACGCTGAGCCAGGGGCGGATCTTCATGACAGTCGGGTCTTTGAGGAACGCGAAGAGCCACGGCGATTGCGCGCGCTCCCCTTGCGGCGTCAGGTCCGGCGGCAGGAAATTCTCATCCGTGATGAGCGAGGCGATTGCACGCCCGCGGCGATTGACGATGTGGCACCCGCGGCAGTTGTGCTGCGAGATGAGCTTGCGCCCGTGCTCCACCTGCCGCAAGCGCGGATTGTTCGCCGCGAGCCGGTTCGCCGCGACCTTCTCCTTCGTCAGGCCGAGAACGACGGTCGTGACCAGCCGCGCCTCCTGCGGGGAAAGGTGGAAGTTCGGCATCTTCAGCTTGTCGTTATAGGGCTTCGTGCGGCGGTCGTCGTACACGCGCGGACTGCGCACCTTGTTGTAAATCCAGGACGGCACGGTATGCATCACGTGCTCTTTTTTCCTGTCCCAGTTTTCGTAGCTGTGCGTGTGCGTCGAATCGCCGAAAAAACCGAAGTCGAAGAGGTGGAGAGTCTTCGAGCCTTCGGTAGTGAGCTCGGTGCCGATCGGCTTGAGGCCTTCGAAGCCTTTGATCTCGTGGCACGAATAGCAGCCGTATTTTTCGATGCTGCGCTGCCCGAGGTAAACGAGTTGTTCCTGCAGCGGCATCTTGTTCAGACGCGCTTCCGCATCGCGATCGGTCAATGAGCTGATGAGATAACCCTTGGCCAGCTCGCGCACCACGGCCGGATCGGGCGGCCGGACCGGCTGCTGCATGAACGCCGGCTTCTGCAGGGTCACGAGATAGGCCGTAATGTCGGCCGCTTCCTGATCGGAGAGGCGGAGGCTCGGCATTGGAGCCGTCGCGTAATACGACTTCGGATTCTTGACCCAGTTGAAGATCCAGTCGGCGTTGGTCTTCGTCCCCATTCCGGTGAGATTGAAGCCGTAATGGCGCTCGAGCGGGAAATCGTCGCGATGCGCAACGCGAACGGCGCCCTTCTCGTCTTTCACCGTGTCCTGGGCGATATGGCAGCCCATGCAGCCGATCGAGTTCACGAGTTGTGCGCCGCGTGCCGCGTCGCCGGCGCCGCGGGCCGCCCATTGACGGCGCGACGACTTGGCGAACAGGTAGCTGACGATCGAGTGGATCTCGGCGTCCTGCATTTTGACGTTCTGCGCACGTTCGTGAGCGGGAACGGCGGGACCGACCATGTTGCGTTGATAGAAGAACGACGGCATGCGCGTCGTGGGACGGAAGCGCGGCGGATTGGCAATCCAGCGGAACGTCCATTCAGGAGTCGTTTTCTCCGCGATGCCGTCGAGGCTCGGACCCGGCTTGCGCAGGTCGGCGAAGCGCCAGTTGTCGATCTTGTGGCAGGCATGGCAGCCATAGAGCTCCACGGTCTGCAGCGCCTTGTTGATCTCCTGCCCCTCGCCTACTTCCATCTGCCCCGAGTGGCACTTGACGCAGCCCGCCTGCGAGTACTCGCGCGGATACATCGGCGTGTCGAGGAACGGATTGACCGCAAATGCATAATTGCGCTTTTCGTAATCCCACGGCCCTGGCAGCAGCGAGACTTTCGCCGCTTTCCAGCGGTTTTCCATCCGCCGGCTCATCGGCGTGTGGCCGGCGCGTCCGAATTCGGTCGCGCGGTCCTGGCCGCGATGGCAGACGGTGCAGCCGAATTCGAGCAGCGGATGCGGCGAGGCGGAGCCGACGAACGCGTCGAGCTTCGGGTGCGTCCGGAAGGGATTGAGGATCTCGTTCTTGCCGTTGACGGTCCGCTCGAGCTGCGCGACCCGTTCTTCGGTTTCGGCACGGCGCGACGGCTGGATGAGATTCTTATCGAGCTTCGAGCGCAGGTCGGTCAGCAGACGTTCCGCTTCCGCCTTCGACTCGAATCCCGGACGGTCGATGGCGCGATGGCAGGTCTGGCAGCGATCGACGCGCGGCACCGACATGTAATTCATGTCGATGAACAGATCGTTGAGGACCACCTGATCGATCTTCAGCGTCGGCGCGATGAAGTCGAGCATCGGCGCATTGAGGATCATGTTGTTCGACGCGAGCTCGACCTGCGTACGCTGCTTCTGCAGCAGCTCGATGTCGGCGGTGATCTCTTTCTTCCGGTCCTCGATTTCCTTGATCCGCGCGAGAAACTTGCCGACGCGTGCCGCGGATGCATCGCGATCGCGCGTCACCTGCTGCAGCCGGACGTTCAGCTGATTGACCTTCTCGCCCAGCGCGCGGTATTCGCGCTGCTTCTCATCGGCGTCATGGCGGTGCTGCACGATCGCCGCTTCGGCCTCGTAGCGTTTCGCGTCGAGGAGCGCTTTCGAGAACCGATAGTCCTGGTCGGCGGCGTAATGTCTCCCCTCCCACGCCTCGAGGTCTTTCTGTGCTTCGAGATAATCGCCGCGATTGCGTGCGATCTCGATCTGTCCATTACGCAGCTCTTTTTCGAGCCGCGCCAGCTCGCCGAGCGTCGCCTTGTCGTGCCGCGCGTTCAGTTCCTGATCGATCCGTTCCTGCTGCAGGCGATTGAACTCGAGCTGAAACCACTTCCAACCGCGGACATAGTCGTAGAACACCATTGCACCAGTCGCCAGCAGCAGCGCGAGACTGGACAGCGCAAAGATGAGGTTGAGCTTCCCCATCGAGTAGTTGTGCGGAATGGGCTCTTGCGGTTTCATTTTGGCTTCGCCGGCATTGGGCTCGGGGCTCGAGGCGTTCGGGGTGGCTCGCGAAATGCCCCAACCGCCTGACGCCCAGCGCCTGCCGCTCTATATGTTGAGAAAAATCTCCTGAATGTGCACGAGGTACTTGAGGTTGAACAGCCACCGTAAAACCATTTTGATCGGCAACGACAGCATGGTGAGGAAGAGGTAAGCGCCGACGTAATAGCGGGCGGCGCCCATCTTCAGGTAGAAGCGCTTGAACGGCCCGAGCGCGAGCAAGGGAGCGAGGCCGAGATAGAGAAGAACCAGGATCAGTCCGGGCGCTTCGCGGATCAGCCAGAGCTTCGGCAACGGCATTCCGAAAAGCTTGATCCAGAAGAGCTCGGACAAGTCGATGTTGACGAGCGGCTCGAGCTTGTTGGGATCCCAGTACTCATAAGGACCGTAGAAGCTCCAGTTCGGACCGCGCAGGAACGTTCCGGTGATGATGAGGAACGACCAGAGCACGAGAAAGCCGTAGAGAAAAACGCCGATTTCCCATTTGCGCTCGCGGAACGAGAAATAGCCGTTGCCGCGCGGGTTCGTATCGATGTACGGAATGGCCATGAGGCCGACCACGATGAGGGTCGGCAGGACGACGCCGGCCAGCCAGGGATCGAAGTAAACGAGCATTTCCTGGAGGCCGAGGAAGTACCACGGCGCTTTCGCGGGATTGGGCGACGAGGTCGGATTGGCCGCTTCTTCGAGCGGCGCGCGGAGGCCGATCGACCAGACGATCATGATGATCGTCAGGACGATCATGCAGAGCATCTCGGTATAGACCAGATCGGGCCAGGTGAAGAGTTTTTCGTCCGATTCGGTCTTCTCGTAAGGGATGCCGCCGGCCAGGATGGCGCGGTCGTTCGCATAGGCTTTCGCCAATGCGATCCAGGTGAAGATCCCGAGAAGAAAAATCATCGCGCCGATCGGAACGTTGTCCGGCTTGGCCGCAATGAGATTGAAGTTCGGATCGAGGAACGACAGTGCGAACGCGCCGAGGCCGAGAATCAGGAGCCACATCCCGACCTTCGGCTCCCAGAGACGAGGGCCGAGGCTGGCGAGCGGCCAGAGAATCAGGAAATAGGCGATGGCGAGATAGAGGAGCGGCGTCGCAAAGAGTCCCGCAATCGCGCAGACGACGCCGAAGACGATGAAGCCGATGCCGGTCTTCGACTTGAGCCGGCCATCGAGCAGATTGAAGTAGACGATGAATGCGAAGATCGCGGTCAGCAGGATGAACGAGATCGACGCGACGGAGAGTACGTTGATGAAATTCTTGAGGAACGTCATCGCGCGGCTCCCGTCCTACAGCGGACCAGAGATTCCCCCGTCCTTGCGTACGCGCCAGAAGTGAATGGCCATCAGAAACCCGGCCGCGAGAGGGATCACCATGCAGTGCAGCACGTAAAAGCGCAGCAGCGTGGCGGCACCGATGCTCCGGCCGGCAATGAGCGCAAAGCGTGCGTCGTCGCCGGCGTGAATCAGCGGCACATCCCCCAGCTTCATCAATGACGACATCGGCCCCTCTGTACCGGCGCCGGGGCTGGCGCGCGCCATGTTCGAACCGACTGTAATGGCCCAGATTGCGAGCTGGTCCCACGGGAGCAGATATCCCGTGAACGAGAGGAGCAGGGTGAGGACGAGCAGAATGACGCCGACGTTCCAGTTGAATTCGCGCGGCGGCTTGTACGAGCCGGTCATGAAGACGCGGAACATGTGCAGCCAGACCGCGATGACCATGGCGTGCGCACCCCAGCGGTGCATTTCGCGCATGATCCCGAACGGCGCCTGCTCGCGCAGGTCCATGATGTCTGTAAAGGCGTATTCGATGGTGGGCCGGTAATAGAACATCAACAGCAGGCCGGTGACCGTTTCGACGAGGAAGAGGAAGAACGAAGTGCCGCCCATGCACCAGGTGTACGACATGCGTACGCCGGAGCGGCGGACTTTGACCGGATGCAGGTGCAGGATCAGCGAGCCGAGGACGGCCAGGACGCGCTTACGGTTGGTATTGGGGATGCCGACCCGGAAGATGGACTTCCAGACCTGCGAGTTGACGATGCCTTCCTGCACTTGCTTCAGGGTCATCGATCTTCCTCTGTCGTCGTTGCCGGTCGTGAGTCACCGGCAGTCAGCTTTTGAATGCGGCCAATGCCGCGAACGGCCGGGAACTAAAGCTTCAGAAATGAATCGGAGTTCGTCCAGTCGCCGCGTTCCTGATGAAACTGCACCGATTTGTCGACGACGATCTGCCCGTCGGCGGGGTCAATGGCGATCTTTGCGCGTTCGAGCGGGCGTGGCGCGGGACCTTCGAAATTGATCCCGGTCTTGTAATACCCGCTGCCGTGGCAGGGGCATTTGAATTTGTTCTGGGAAGGAAGCCAGTTCGGCGTGCAGCCGAGGTGGGTGCAGGTGGTGATGAGGGCGTACATCGTGTCCTCGTTCCGCACCATCCAGACGCCGTATTTGTCTTTCCAGCGCTCGTCGACTTCGCCCACCGAATAGTCGCCCGGCAACCCGGCCTTGAACTTCTGCACCGGCTCGAAGAGCACGTTGGGAAAGAGATAGCGGACGAAGATGGTGGTGAGGCCGCCGACCGCCGCCGCGAGCGCGGTCCAGGCAGCGGTGAGGACGAAGGGGAAACTGCGCCGGGTGATCTCTCCCTGCTCGCGTATTTCCGACGCGGCACTCCCGGCGAGCGGGGTCTTGGGGGCGACCTGATATGGCGTCAATTGCTCAGACATCTGGACGTTTCTGAGACTCTTTTTGGGGTTTCGTCACTATCGGTGAAAACGGAAACGGTGTCAACAGGGTTCGGGGGGTGTTTGGGTGGGGGTTGTGAGTTGTGTTGTCCGTTCGCCGTTGCCCGGGCTGGGTTGCGGTGCGAGGCGAACGCGCGCGTCGTCCGCTCCGACACCTTAGTGGAGCGGCGGGCTTCAGCCCGCCGAGCATCAGTCGGCGGGCTAAAGCCCGCCGCTCCACCAAATTGAACTCGCCCGCGCGTCCTCACGATTTCCGCGATTCAGGCGACCTGGAGCCCGCCGCCACACTCCACATCAGTTTGGAGTGCGGCGACGCTCAGTCGCCGCTGTAACTCGCGCGAGCCGCAGCTCGCGCTGCGGCAGGCAAAGCTACCGCGCGCGCAATGCTTCTGCGGCGGCACTGCGCACGCGCAGGGATTCGTCGCTTTTTGCGAGAGGCGTGAGGATCGCTCTTCCCTCTTCGGGTGCGATCTGCATCAGTGCGGGGATGGCGGCGAGCATCGTTTCTTCTTTCTGGTCGGGGCGCATGCCTTCGACGCGGTCGAGGCGGGGGCGGTCGAGCATTTCGCGGAGGACGCCGATGGCGCGCGTGTCGCCGAAGCGGGCGACGGCGATGGCGGCGTTGTAGCGGACGTCGGCGATCGGATCTTCGAGGGCCGCGACGAGGCCGGGCAACGCACGCGGGTCGCGCAGTTCGCCGAGGGCGTAGGCGGCGGCTTTCCGGACGTCCCGCTCGTCGTCGTCGAAGGCTTTCATGAGATGCGGAACGGCGGCAGGATCGCGAAGGCGCCCCAGTGCAAGCGCGGCGTAAATGCGCGTTTCGGGCGCACGGTCGGTCAGCGCGTCGATGAGCAGCGGCGTGGCGCGCTTGTCGCCGAGGTTGCCGAGCACCATGGAGAGGTACTGGCGGATGCGCGGATCGTCGTTCTTGGCCTCGGCGTACACACGCGCCACATCATTGACGAGGTTCGGATACTTTTTCGCCTGACCCGCGTTGATGAGCTGCGACAACTGATACGCCGCCTGCCACCGCTCGCGCCGCCCGCCGGAACGAACCTCGTTCAGGTAATCGGGCACCGTCTGCTCATCCGACGCCATCCGGCCGAACAAAAAGAAGATCGCCACGGCGATGGCCACGATGCCGAGAGGAAAGACGACGAACTGGAAAAGGATCGCTTTCGGCGACTCTTTCGGGACGTCGGTCGAGTGATCGGTCATGCGCTGGTTTACGAATTGAGAATTGAAAATTGAAAATTGAAAGATCGGAACTGGTACACCATCGCGGTCATCTTTTTTCAATTTTCCATTTTCAATTTTCAATTCCGGTCAACGGCCCGTTCCCAGCACGACAAAGTCCGGCAGGTAAGTCTTCAGCTGCGTCGGCGCGTCAGGGACGATGATGGCGTCCTTGTCGCAGACGCTCTCGCACAGGCGGCAGGCGACGCATTTGTTCTTTTCGACGAAGGCGATCTTGTAATGATTCGCCAGCGTTTCGTCGTCCGCGTCGATCATCTTGATGCACTCAAAGGGGCAGATGTCGACGCAGAATTCGCATCCGGTGCAGAGGTCTTTGACCACCTCCGCTTTGGGGATGTCTTTCGGTTTGATGCGGTTGATGATCTCGCCGTGCTGATTCTGAATCGCGTCGACCGGGCAGTAGATGCCGCAGACCGAACAATCGATGCAGCGCTCGGGATGGATGTAGTACTGCCCTTTGCTTTCTCCCCAGATCGTGTTCGTCGGACACTTGATCTCGCAGACCGTGCATCCGATGCACTTATCGGTGATGAAGTGTGGCATGTGCGATCAGTGTAGCGCAGCGGCGAGATGGCGTCACGAGCTCGGCAGTTCACGCGACAGGCGGCGGTGCCACTAAGTCATTCTCCCGAAAGACACTTATGCGCTGCTTCGAAATAATGAGTCTACACGCATGCCTTCGAAAATGCCGTGCGAAGGAAGCAGGTCGACTCCTCGGTGATCGCGACGATCGGCTACGACCCGCGGCGCTGTCTTCTCGAGGTCGAGTTCCTCACCGGCAAGATCTACGCGTACAGCGACGTCCCGCCGGCCGCGCACGATGCGCTGCTCGCGGCGGAGTCGATCGGGCGGCACTTCAACCTCGCGATTCGGGATGAGTACGACTGTACGCTCGTGAGCGACGCGCCGCGGTTCGGGTAGCGTCTCAGCGCACGCGGATGATGACCGCGCGCTCGTTCGCGAAGAGGAGCTGCCCGCGAATCGTCGCAAGCTCGGGGGCGGCGCGCTCCCCGATCCAGACGAACGGGCCGCGCGGCGGCGGTTCGTTCGTTCCGCCACTGACGCGCCAGCCGGGATGTCTCCCCTGCTCCGCGGGATACGCGCGGACGCGCGCCGCTCCGAGCTGGTGGACGCTTTCGAGATAAAGAAAGCCGCTCGCGACGACCGGCGCATTCGCCCGCGCCACGACCATCGCCGCTTCTCGATATGGATCGAGCGGACGCCGTTGATGATCGAGCGCGCCGCGAATGAGCGTGATCGCGCCGCAGACGGCGAGCAGCGCCGCGAGCAGATACCGCAAGTCGCGCCGCCACCACTGCAGCGAACGGCCGAGCCACAACGCGAGCGGCGCCGCAATCACCGATTCGAAGCGCATCGGAAAGTAAACCGTTCGTCCGGCGAGCGCGAACGCAATCGCCAGCACGATCGGGACGAGAACCATCGGCGCGAACGACCAGGAGCGCGTCGCCGCGGCCAGCATGACCATCGCGGAGACCACGATCACGAATCCCGGTGCGGGGTTGAACAGCGACTCGGCGTAATTGCCGGCGAACGCAAACGCGCCGAGCGCCGCGAACGGGCTCTCTTCCGACAACCACCCCGTCGCCTCGGCCGGCTGTACCGACGCGAGCCAGAGGCCGGGCACGAAGAGCACGCACGCGATCGCGAGCGCCGCCGCCGCGCGCGCCCGCGGCGTCGCGAGCAACACGAGCGGCAGGAAGAGTGCGCCGTACCAGTGCGTGTACGCGCCGAGGAGAAATGCACCGGCGGCAAAGAATGGCCGCTTCTCGTGCACCATCACCGCGCCAAGAGCGACGAAGAAACCGCACATCGCGTATGCACGCGCGTCGACCGCGAACAACGCCGCCGGTGGATAGAGCGCCAGCAGCGTCGCCGCGATCCAGCGGCCGTTCCCGAGCGAGTTGCGGGTGAGGATGAGTGCGAGCGTGGCAGTGGCGAACAGCAGCGACAACACACGCAGCGCGAAAACGTTCGGAACGCGGGCGATGAAGTAGTAGAGCGGCGGGCCGGAGTCGAGCGTCAGCGCGGGGAGGATGCCGGTGAGCGGCTTCTTCGCCATCCAGACGGTGAACAGCTCGTCGAAGAACGGCTCGCGTACGACGAGCAGGACGAGACGGACTGCAAAGAAAAGAGCGACGACGGCGACCGCGAGGACGGTCTCGCCGCGTCGCGCGCTCACACGGAGAGAAGCTCCGAGATGGTCTTGATGAGGTGCGACGACTGAATCGGCTTGCTGATGTACGCGTTCGCGCCGAGGGCCAGGCCGCGCTCGCGATCTTCTTCGGCGCCTTCCGTCGTGATGATGATGATCGGAATGTTCTTCAGTTGAGCGTTCTGTCTCACCAGCGAGACGAGCTTCAGTCCGTCCATCACCGGCATGTTGATGTCGGTGAGGATCAGGTCGATCTTGTCAGGACCGGACAGCTTCTTGAGGGCGTCGACGCCGTCGACGGCCTCGATGATCTTCGCGTTCTTGAATCGCTTCAAAGAAAACGAGATCAACTGGCGCATGGTCGGCGAGTCTTCGACGACCAGGAAATTCGCGTTCTCCATCCCCACTGGTGTTCAGACCTCTTTCAACTGGTGGTGGTGAGCAGGTCGAGGAAGCTCTGAATCGTGTTCAGCTTCCGTTCGGACTGCGAGTAGAGCTTCGATGAGAAGATCGCCGTGGCGGCATGTGCGGCGAGCAGTGAGAACAGCTCGTAATCGACGGCCGAAAAGGCGTCCTTCTGCTGCAGGAGCTTGTAGATCACGATGAGGCCGATCACATGCTCTTTGATTTTGAGAGGCACGGCGGCGAGCGGCTTTTCGAGCGTGATCGCGCCGCCTTCCACGTCCTGGTTGATGTAGTAGCTCTCGCCGGTTTTTGCGACCGTGCCGAGAATGCCTTCACCGAGGCGGGTGGAGATCGCGTCGACGCCCGGCATCACGTCTTCGCCCTCGTACGCGATCGCTTTCAGCTCGTTGGTCTTCTCGTCGAGCAGCAGGATCGCGAACGCTTCCGCGCCGACGAGGTTGATGATGATCTCCTGCACGATCTGAATGACTTCACGGAAGTCGAGCGTGGAGTGGAGCTGATAGCTGGCGACGTAGAGGTTCGCGAGATTGTTGTTCTGCTCTTCGATCTCGATGTAGCGATGGGCGAAGTCTTTGTTCTCTTCTTCGACTTCGCGGAAGCGGCGCGCGATGAGGCGGTTTTCTTCCGTGAGCTGCGTGATCTGGTCGCGCAGCCGGCGCACTTCTTCGGAGCTCGCGCCGCCTGCCGACTCGGTCTCGAGTGAAGCGACGCGGTACCGCAGCCGCTGGTTCTCGCGCAGGAGCTCCTCGGTGAATTCCTTGCCCTTCGTGAAAATCTCGAGGAACTTCTCTGATTTCGATTCTTCGCTCATCTCTCTCGGACCCGACGACGCGCGGAAATGTAGCACACACGCGTGCGCTTCGCGCGGAGAGCGTTGCCAGCCTTTCCGCAGGGCGGCAACTATCCGGTGCACAAGCGGCGGATCGCGTCGGGAATCGCGTGCAGCGCCGCCACTTCGTCCACGGCTCCGGTTTTGATCGCTTCGGCAGGCATGCCGAAGATGATCGCCGTCTCGCTCGATTCGGCGATGGTCTTCCCGCCGCGGTCGTGCACATCGCGAATCGCGGCCGCGCCGTCGTCGCCCATGCCGGTCATGATCACCGCGACGAGCCGCTCGCGCACTGCGTCGCTGGCGGTGCGGAAGAGGCGATCGACCGACGGCGCGTAAAGGTCGCTCCCCCCCGCGGGGAACACGCGCAGCTGCAAGCCTTCGGGGATGCGCCGCACTTCGCTCTGCATCCCGCCCGGTGCGATGTAGACGCAACCCGGCAGCAGCATCTCTCCGTCGCGCCCTTCGCGCACTTCGAACGGCGTCAGCTTGTTGACCCGTTCGGCGAAGAGGCGGGTGAAGGTCGGCGGCATGTGCTGCGCGACGACGAACGGCACCGGCAATCGCGGCAAGGCCTGAAACACGTGCTGCAACGCGGGAGGTCCGCCGGTCGAGCAGCCGATCGCGACGAGCTCGATGCCGCGCGGGCAGGTCTCGGCGATCGCCACCGGCTCTTTGACGTCCGCATGCTCGGTGACGCGCCGGCTGAGGTTATCGAGCCTCACCTGCGCGAACTGCAGCACTTTGGCCACGAGGTCGCGCTGGATCTCCTCGAGGCGCGGCGAAACACGTCCGCCCGGCTTGGCAATGAAATCGAGCGCGCCGAGCTCGAGCGCCTTGAAGACGCTGCGATCGCTCGCGCGCGACGACACCGCGATCACGGCCGTCGGCAGATTCACCATCAGCCAGCGGAGAAATGCGAAGCCGTCCATGATCGGCATCTCGAGATCGAGCGTGATGACATCGGGACGGTGCTTCATCACCTGCTTGATCGCGTCCTCGCCGTTGACGGCCGTGCCGGCGACATGGATGCGCGGCTCGGTCTCGAGCATGCGCGTGAGCGTCACCCGGTTGTACGCCGAGTCGTCAACGACGAGCGCGCGAATCTGAGGGAGAGAGGACGACACCGCGGGCATCTTACGATGGGAGAAGAGGATTCGGGAGGCCGTCGCAGCGCCTTGGCGCCCTTCGCGCGGCGAGTGATGCAGCACCGGCGTCGCGCATCCGTTCCGGCGCGGGTTCGAAATGGAGCGTCGTCGCGAATCGAGACGAATGCCCCGACTCGCGACGACGCCAAACCGTGCAGCGTCAGGGGCGTTTGGTCGCGAAACCGACCTTCGCGTCCGGCGGCGGAGGAGCGCCGTTGGGGGGCGCCGGCTGCGAGCAGGGGACATCGACGTGCTGGACGATGCCGCGCGGCACGGGCTGCCCTCTTCCCTCAATGAAGACGTCCTTCATCGATGACTTTCACCGGGTTCGCGAGCAGCTTCCAATGCGGCGAAGACGTTTCGCCCTCACCCGTGAATGACGCCTCGCAGCGAAACGGCACGCCAGGAATTGCGCTGCCCGACTGCCGGACCGTGCAGGCGATCTGGCGTTGGTCGAAGACGCTGATCATCAGCACCTTCGTCGCGATGTCGGCGTAATAACCACTCGGGCGCCATCCGCCGCTGCCGTTCGGTACGAGGATGTCGTAATACGCGGTGTACCCGGTGTCGACGTTCGTGTCGAACTTGTCGAGATCATGGAAGCTGCCGTAGCAGAATTCGGCTTCGCTGTTCTCCGCAACGATGTCCGGAATACCGACGCCTGAACAGGCCGAGATGTACGAGAAGTCGCGGCGGTCGTACCGTTTCTCGAACCGGGTCAATTTCAGTTGCAATCCCTCGCCTGCCGAAAGATACGACCTGACGAGAGTCGTGAAGCCCTCTCCCGCTCCCACCTTCGGTTTCGTCTCTTGTGGATCACCATAGACGGACGCGGTGAGACACACCACCGCCGCCAGAGCGGCAATCCATCTCCGCTGCACACCCATATTCAGCTCCTCCCTCTCGATGGAAGCAATCGTACCGAAGGGTGGAGTTCACGACAATGGCTGAGGCCGCACCAAAACAGCGCCAGGGCAGGAACGACCGCGATCTACTTCTGGTAGACCATGTCGTTCTTCAGGTGGCGCAGCTTGAACTGCGTCGAGAGCGAGATCAGCGATTCGCTGTGGCCGAGGAGCAGGTAGCCGCCGGCGACGAGGCGGTTGTAGAAGTTGTTCACGACGACCTTCTTCGACGTGTCGTCGAAGTAGATGATCACGTTGCGGCAGAAGACGACGTCGAGGTGGCCGAGGAGCGAGACGCGCGCTTCGTCGTAGAGGTTGAGACGGCCGAACGAAACGCGGTTGCGCACTTCGTCTTTCACGCGCCAGGTGGTGTCGGTGTCGCGCGTGAAGTACTTTTCGCGCATCGCGGGAGTCGTGGCGCGGAACGCGTTCTCGCGATACTGCCCTTTGCGCGCTTTGCTCAGCACCTGCTGGTTGATGTCGCTCGCGAAAATCTCGAATGACGCATGGTCGTACCAGCCGGCTTCCTGCAGCAGCATCGCGAGCGAGTACGGCTCCTCCCCTGACGAACAGCCGGCGGACCAGATGCGGATCTTCTTCACCGTTTTTCGCGAGAGGAGATCGGGGACGATCTCTTCCGTGAACGCCTGCAGTTGCGCCGGCTCGCGGAAAAAATACGTTTCGTTCGTGGTGACGAGATCGAAGATCTGGTCGAACTCCGCATCGGCG
>DASVUA010000727.1:0-3934 GCA_036387295.1 Thermoanaerobaculia bacterium
CGACGGACAGCAGGTGTACTTTCAGTGGAAGCAGCACTCTGACCCGACCGAAGAGACGTTCGATACGTACGTCGTCGGGCGCGACGGGAAGGGCCTGCGCAAGCTGACCGACGAAGAGGCGAAACATGCGCCACCGGTCGAGGCGCGCTGGTCGCGCGATCGGAGGCGCGCGGTCTACGTCGACCGCGGCGACGTCTTTCTCTACGACGCGGTCGCCAAACGGCGCCGTGCGCTCACCGACACGAACGACACCGAATCGAACGCGCGGCTGAGTCACGACGAGACGCTCGTGACCTTCGTGCGCGGCAACAACCTCTTCGCCATCTCGCTCAGCGACGGCTCGATCGAACAGAAGACCAACATCGTCACGGCGAGTGAGAAAGGTCCGCACGTCGCGCTGTTCGAAGACGAGAACAAAGACCGCACCGAAAGCCAGAGATGGATCGCCGAGGAGGCGAAGAAGCTGAGCGACGTCGTCGCGCGTCGCACCGCGGAGCGGAAGGAAGAAGACGAGAAGCGGAAGCGCGAGCTCGCCATCGCGCCGCTCAAGCTCGAAGCCGGACAATCGATTGCCGACCTGCAGTTGACGCCCGACGGCAAGTACGTCATCGCGTTCATCAGCGTCGAAGCGGCGAAAGCGAAAGCGCCGATCGTTCCGTCGTACGTCACCGCGACCGGCTACACGACCGACCTGCCGGCGCGCACGAAAGTGGGCGACGTCCAGGAAGCATCGCGTATCGCGACGATCTCCACCAGCGACGGAAAGGTGCAGTGGCTGAAGCACGGCCTCAAAGCGATCGACGTGACGACCGAGCGCACCGAAACCACCGAACGGACCGAGCGGACGGCGCAGACCGAGAACGCCGCCACCGCGGAGAACGGCGGTACCGCCGCCACGTCGGCAACGGCAGCATCGGCATCTGCGACGATGGGCGCAACGACGGGCGGCACCACGACCGGCAACGCAGCGACCACCACTGCGACGACCACCACTGCGACGACCACGAACGTTCCGGAGCGCGCCGTCGAAATGGCCGGACTCTTCTGGTCCGACGACGGCAAACGCGCCGTGCTCCCGGTGCGCGCCGCGGACAACAAAGACTGGTGGCTGCTCGCGTTCGATCCTGCCACCGCCACGACGCGCATCCTCGTGCACGAGCACGATCCCGCGTGGGTGCACTGGCTCGAGGATGGGAAGAGCGGCTTCCTGCCGAACAGCAGCACGGTCTGGTTTCTCTCCGAGCGCAGCGGCTGGCTGCATCTCTACACGGTGCCCTTCGAGGGAGGCGCGCCGCGCGCGCTGACGAGCGGCAAGTACGAGATCGACGACGTCAAAGTGTCGGAGGACCGCAAGAGCTTCTATCTCATCACCGGCCAGGAGTCGCTTTACGAGCGTCATCTCTACCGGATGCCGGTGGGCGGCGGCGCGCTGACGAAACTCACCACGACGACCGGATGGCACAATGCGGTGGCCTCGCCCGACGGCACGGCGATCGCGGACGTTTACTCGTACACGAACAAGCCGCCGGAGCTGTATGTCGGCGGCACGCGCGCGACGACTTCGCCGGCGCCGGAGTTCGCGTCGTACCCATGGCTCGACGTGCCGATCGTCAACGTTCCGGCACGCGACGGCGCGCAGGTGCCGGCGCGCATCTACAAGCCGGCGAACTGGAATGGCGGTCCTGCCGTGATCTTCGTGCATGGGGCCGGCTACCTGCAGAACGTGCATCGCGGCTGGTCGACCTACTTTCGCGAATACATGTTTCATCACCTCCTCATGGAGCGCGGCTATCTCGTGCTCGATCTCGATTACCGCGCCTCGTCCGGCTACGGCCGCGACTGGCGCACGGCGATCTACCGGCACATGGGAGGCGTCGATCTGAACGATCACGTCGATGCGGCGCAGTGGCTCGCGCGCGAGCAGCAGGTCGATCCGAAACGCATCGGCATCTACGGCGGCAGCTACGGCGGCTTCATCACGCTGATGGCGCTCTTCACGACCCCGGACGTGTTCGCGGCCGGCGCGGCGTTGCGCCCGGTGACGGACTGGGCTCATTACAACCACGGCTACACGGCGAACATCCTCAACACGCCGCAAAGCGATCCGGAGGCGTATCGCCGTTCGTCGCCGATCTACTTTGCGGAAGGGCTGAAAAAGCCGCTCCTCATCTGCCACGGCGTCATCGACGTGAACGTGCATTTCCAGGACACGGTCCGGCTCGCCCAGCGCCTCATCGAGCTGCGGAAGGAGAACTGGGAAGTGGCGATGTACCCGCTCGAAGACCACACGTTCGTCGAGCCAACGAGCTGGGCGGATGAATACAAGCGGATTCTGGCGCTGTTCGAGCGGACGTTGAGGTGACGAGTGGAAGGCGCGGAGGCGCTCGTAGGCGCTTAGGCGCTTGGGGAGTGCGTCACCCAAAGCAGCAACGGCGCGTGGGCGCTTAGGCGCTTAGGCGCTTGGGGAGTGCGTCACTCAAAGCAGCAACTCACCCGAGCGCCTCTGCGCCTAGCGCCTAAGCGCCTCTCAGGCGCGAAGCGCCAAGCGGAACACGGCGCCAACCGCGCCTGTTACCGCCTGTCCATGACTACCGCCGCACAAGAATCCGTCCGCAAAGTGGGGATGATCTCCCTCGGCTGTCCGAAGAATCTCGTCGATGCCGAGATCATGCTCGGGCAGTTGCAGGCCGATGCCGGACATGTCGAGATCACGAACGATCTCGACGAGGCCGACGTCGTCATCGTCAACACGTGCGGATTCATCGACGCGGCGAAGCAGGAATCGATCGACACCATCCTCGAAATCGCGGAGAAAAAAGGACGCGGCGTCCAGCGTCTCGTCGTCACCGGCTGCATGGTCCAGAAGTACCGGACCGACCTGCAGGAATCGATTCCGGAGATCGACGCGTTCGTCGGCCTCGATCACCTCGAAAAAATCACGGAAGCCGTCACCGGCATCGCTCAGGACGATCTCGCTCCGACGCGCCGCAAGATGTCGCTCCGGCTGTACGAAGACTTTCCGCGCGTGCTCACGCAGGGCACCGCACATGCCTACCTCAAGGTCAGCGAAGGTTGCTCGAATCCGTGCACCTTCTGCTCGATTCCGCAGATGCGTGGCAAGTTCCGCTCGCGCACGCTCGAAGGAATCGTGCGTGAAGCGCACGCGCTGCAGCAGGCCGGCGTGAAAGAGTTGAATCTCGTCGCGCAGGACACCACCCGTTACGGCGAAGACATCGGCCTCCAGCAGGGGCTGACTTCGCTCGTGAAGACGCTGCTCGCCGAGACCGATTTTCGCTGGATCCGTTTCCTCTACGCGTATCCCGGCTCGCTCGACTGGAGCCTGTTCGAGTTGATGGGCCGCGAGCCGCGGTTCGCGTCGTATTGCGACATCCCGTTGCAGCACGTCTCCGCCAATGTGCTGCAGCGCATGCGCCGTCCCGGCTCGCCGAAGGAGTACCGCGAAATGGTGACGCGGATGCGCGAGCTCGTGCCCGACATGACCTTGCGCACGACCTTCATCACCGGCCATCCGGGCGAGACGCCGAAGGATTTCGGCGAGCTGTACGACTTCGTCGAGTGGGCGCAGTTCGACAACATGGGAGCGTTCACCTTCTCGCCGCAGGACGCCACGATCTCCGGCCGGATGAGCGACCTGCCGTCAGCGAAGACCGCCGAACGCCGCCGCGCGAAACTGATGGAGCTCCAGCAGAAGATCGCGCTGTCGCGCAACGAGATGAAAGTCGGGCAGACGTTCGACGCCCTCGTCACCGGCGTCTGCGACGAAACCGAGCACCTGCTCGAAGGGCGTCTCGTCGCGCAGGCGCCGGAGATCGACGGCCGCCTCCTCATCAACGACGGCATCGACCTCCTGCCGAAAGAGCTCCCCGCGTTCGCGCGTGTGGAGATCACCGAAGCGCACCCGTACGACCTGGTC
>DASVUA010000728.1:0-4664 GCA_036387295.1 Thermoanaerobaculia bacterium
GGCGGGCGTTAGCCCGCCGAGCATCAGTCGGCGGGCTAAAGCCCGCCGCTCCACCTCAATGAACGCCCTCGGCTATCTGCTCACATCCGATCCCGTCGGCGCGAACGTTTCGCCGGTGTAGTACCTGGCGTCTTTCGATGCGAGGAAGACGTACGACGGCGCGATCTCCGCGGGTTGCGCGGGGCGGCCCCAGACGGTGTTCTCGCCGAATTTCTCCACGTTTTCTTTGGACATGGTCGCGGGGATGAGTGGCGTCCAGACGGGGCCAGGGGCGACGCAGTTCACGCGGATGCCCTGTTCGGCGAGACTCTGCGCGAGCGTGCGGGTGAAGGTATGAATCGCACCTTTGGTCGCGGAGTAGTCGATGAGGCCCGGGTTCCCTTTGAGCGCGGTGACGGAGCCGGTATTGAGAATCACCGCCCCTTCTTTCATGTGCGGCAGCGCGGCCTGCACCATGAAGATGTAGCCGTAGATGTTGGTGCGGAAGGTCCCGTCGAGCTGCTCCTCGGTGATGTCGAGAATCGACTTCTGCTCCTGCTGATACGCGGCGTTGTTGACGAGGATGTCGAGGCGGCCGAATTCCTTCGCCACGCGGTTCACGAACTCGTCGCAGGCCGCTTTCTGCTTCACGTCGAAACGGTGCGTGATGCAGCGGCGGCCGGCCTGTTCGACCCACTTCGCCGTCTCGCGCGCATCGGCATCTTCCTTTTCGGAGAGATAGCCGATCGCGACGTCCGCCCCTTCCCGCGCGAATGCGATCGCGACGGCGCGGCCGATGCCGCTGTCGCCGCCGGTGATGATCGCGGCGAGCCCTTCGAGCTTGCCGCAGCCGCGGTAATCGTTCTCGCCGTGATCGGCCTGCGGCTTCAGTTCCTTCTCCGTGCCGGGCGCGTCCTGCTGCGGCGTCGATGTCGAGGGTTTCGGGCCGTCTTTGGGATTGCGATCATCGCTCATCAGTTCTCTCCCGGCGTCGGCTGCTGCGTGACTTCCTCGCCGCTGTCGCGCGTCTCGGCGCGGACGCCGAGGAGCGAGGCGATCTCGCGTCGGTAGACGTCGAACAGCTGCGGATGCGGCCCCGGCCCGAGATCGAGCCCGATGCTGTCTTTGGCGAGCGGGAGGGCGGCGGTGAAACTGTTCTCGATCCAGCGGTCGGTGGGTGTCTCGCCGGGGTGCTGCGAGCGGAACGTGCGGGCGTCTTCGGCGGCACGCGCGATCAGTGCGTCGGTCATCTTCTGCTCTTGCATGCGGGAGCGAAAGTGCATGTCGCGCGCCCGGCGTTCCTCTTGCAATTCGGGGCGCCATGTACAAGCGCAACACGTCTGTTATCGCTCTCGTGCTCGTCACGTTCATGACCGCCGGCTGCGGTTCGGGTGGCGGGTTCAACCTGATCTCGATCGAAGAAGAATGGCAGATGGGCGCGCAGCTCTCGCAGGAAGTCGCGAAGCAGGTGCGCTTCAACAACGATCCGGCGGTGAATGCATACGTCCGCGGTCTCGGCGAGAGGATCGTGCGGCAGGCGGCGCCGCCCTTCAATCAGTTGCCGTGGACGTTTCACGTCGTGCAGGACCCGGCGATCAACGCGTTCGCGATTCCGGGCGGCCACGTCTACATCAATACCGGCCTCATCGCGAACGCGGACAACGCCGCGGAGCTCGCAGGCGTCGTGGCGCACGAGATCAGCCACGTGCTCGCGCGTCACTCGACCGAACAGCTCTCACGCCAGTACGGGCTGAGCGTCATCGCCGGCGTCGTTCTCGGCCAGAATCCGGGCGCGCTCGCGCAGATCGCGGCGCAGGTCGCGGCAGGCGGCGCGATGGCGCGCTTCAGCCGCGAAGCGGAACGTGAAGCGGACGAGATCGGCATTCAGGCCATGGCCGCCGCGGGCTTCAACCCGATGGGGATGGCGACGATGTTCGAAGAGCTGATGGAGCAGAGCAAGGGAGGTTCGCCGGGACGAGTGGAGCAGTTCTTCTCGACCCATCCGCTCACCAGCGAGCGCGTGCGCGACGCACGGAATCGCGCGACCACCATCGGCAACCGCGGCACGATGGACGAGCCGGAGTTTCAGAACATCCGCCGCCGCGTCTGATAGGAACCGCCTCATTCTCGAAGCGACGGGCTGACCGCCCGTCGCTTTTTTATTGCCCGGCGGGCGCCGCTAATCGGAACTGACGCTGTCGGCCGGAGCGTCCATCACCAGCTCCGATGCGACGCCGTCCATCCGTGTCGGCGTCCGTTGTTCGAGCAGCCGCCGCAGCAGCGGTGGCGTGATCAGCGTCGTCAGCATCACCATCAGCGCGACGGAGCTGTACAGCCCACCGCTGATGAGCTTCGACGCGAGCCCGATCTGCGCGAAGATCAGTCCGACCTCGCCGCGCGGGATCATGCCGACGCCGATGACGGTGCGGCGCATCCCTTTCTTCCAGACCACGTATCCCGCGGCGACTTTGCCGATGATGCCGATCGCGGTGAGGCCGAGTCCGATCCAGAGAAAGCGGCGCCCTTCATCGTCGAACGGATTGATGCTGCGCAGGTCGACGGCAGCACCGACGACGACGAAAAAAATCGGGATGAAGAACTGCGCGACGTCGTGCACTTCGCGCTCGATGTCTTTGCCGCGGCGCGTGCGCGCGAGGACGAGTCCGGCGGCGAACGAGCCGATGATGATCGCGGAACCGACTCTCTGCGCGATGTAGGCGAGCACGAACGCGAAGACGATCGAGGCGAAGAAAAGGCCGCGCGCCATGCCGATGCGGTCGATGAGGCGGATGAGCATCGGCGCGAGCTGCGAGCCGATGACGATGGCGAGAATGACGAATCCGAACGCGACGAGGACGATCCTGCCGACGCCGAGAAACGTCAACTCCCCTCCCCCCGCCAGCGTGCCGACGAGCGTGAGGAGCACGAGGCCGATGATGTCGTCGACGACGGCCGCGCCGAGGACGATCTGCGATTCGTCGTCTTTCAGGTGGCCGAGATCGGAGAGCACGCGCGCTGTGATGCCGACCGACGTCGCGGTGAGCGACGCGCCGAGAAAGACCGAGACCATCACGCGCAATCCGAGAAACTGACCGAACGCGACGCCGCCGGCAAACGGCAGCGCGACGCCGACGATCGCGACCGCGGTCGCCGAACCGCCGACCGACATCAGCTTCTTCAGGTCCGTTTCGAGCCCGATGAGGAACAACAGCAGGATGACGCCGAGCTCGGAGAGAAGATGAATCGTGACGTCGTGCGGATTGACGAGATGCAGACCGCTCACGCCGATCAAAACGCCGCCGACGATCTCGCCGAGCACGGCGGGCTGACCGAGCACCTCCGCGAGCTCGCCGAAGAGTTTCGCGGCGACGAAGATCGCAATCAGTGCGAGCAGAAATTCAGCGGTGTGCACGGTTCGCGGCGGAGTGTATCAACGAAGAACGGCCTGGACGCGCGCGTCAGTTGTGCTACAACGCTCCCTCATGCTCGAGCACCTGACGATCGAACAATTCGAGCCGTTGATCGGCGACACGTTCTGGGTGGAGTTTCCGAACGACACGAAGGTCGAGCTGCGACTCGTCAGCGCGCTCAAGACGATGGAGAGCGAGGCCGCGCGGCTGCCGCGCCATCCGTTCTCGCTCACGTTCATCGGCCCGAAGTCGTACCAGCTCAAGCAGCGCATCTACAAGGTCACGCACGAGCGGCTGGGTGCGCACGAGATCTTTCTCGTGCCGATCGGCGAGCAGCCGGAGACGTATCTTTACGAAGCGGCGTTCGCCTGAGACGGCGTCCACTTCATGAGGTAGTAGACGCCGTTCGTGTCGACCTTCTGGAAGCCGAGGCGCTCGTACATGCGGAGCGCGGGATTGAAGGCTTCGACGTGAATCGTGACCGGCTTGCCTGCTTTCTCACCGCGCGCGAGGACGTCGCGGACCAGTGATTCGCCGAGGCCGCGGCCGCGCCATTCGGGCATGAGCGCGATGTCGACCATGCGGATCTGATCGCGCCATTCGTCGGTCCACAAACGGCCGGCGAGATCGTCGCCGACGACGATCAGGTTACGCTCGCAGGTCGGATAGTGCTGCAGGTAATACTCGTATTGCGCGGCGAACTGCTGGTCGAGAAAAGCGACTTTCTGTTCCTCGGTGAAAGGAAACCGCTTCATCTCCTCGGCGCGCGTGGAGTGATAGAGGCGGCGAAGAAAGTCGTAGTCGGCGTCCGTTGCGGGACGAAGGGTGACCGCATCGCGGATCTGAGAGATGCGGTCACCCTTGGTCGAGTCGGACATGTTCAGAAGGTCTGCTCGGCGCCGTAATCGATTCGGATGACGAAATGCTCGAACGGTGCGGGCTCTCCCTCCCGACCAACGAGCGTCCAGTTTCCGCCATCCTGACGAAGCGTGAACGAAGACCATTGCGGCTGCATGTCGCCCGCATACATCGGAGCGAACACGTAGAACCCGCGCGCGAGCGCGACGGCGCCCGCTTCGTTTGCGAGCGCCAGCGTCACCGGGACCACGGACTTTTCGATGGCTTCGCCTTCGGCGCGCTGGAAGCGGCCGGTCGGCACACCCGGCGCCGAGACATTGCGCTCGCCCGTGACGGTGAACGAGAGCTTCTGCGAGAGGTCGACCGGGACGTGGAAGCTGCCCACTTTCAGCTTCGCGTCCAGGTTACGGCCCGTCG